>JAPUJX010000197.1 GCA_027295975.1 Gammaproteobacteria bacterium | reverse complement strand
TTGCCCCGGGGTTGTTTTTATGGCTCCCGGTGCGAGCCGGAAACAGATTGCCGCGGTTGTGTTGCAGCTTGGGGGTATCTGTGAAAATGACCAGGTACGTTTGCCGACCCTGATCGATACCAGCTTGCCGACCAGGTCGATGTACAGGTTTCGGGGATTGCTAATGGGTATCTCGGTATTGAGTGTCAGGGTTTCTCTCGAGGCTACCCTGAGGGTCAGCCAGTCTGCGAAGTGAAGTGTGGTTGCCGCCGACCGGGAATGACGGGATAACCGTCCGAATTGTCGAGGTGCGGGCGCGTTCGGACTGACGATGTAGTCGACCAGCCGATCGATGTTGGTGAGATCAACCCGCCAGTTCGAAGGACGATCCCCGGTGATACTGACGCCATCGGACAGGCGGGAGTCATCGTCGTTTTGCCGGCCCATGACCTCACGATCGTCCCTCAACGCAATCATGCCTCCCTGGGCGTTCCAGTTTCGTATGGCGGCGCGGATCCGACGACCGCTGGCGGTCGTGTGTAAAGACGCCAGCAACAATTTATTTTTTCTGGCGTCCGGCCACGTGTCGGCGTCCAACGTCAGCGCCTGCTGCAAAGCGAGGTCGCCGGATGGGTAACTGATGTTGCCTGTCGCGGAATCGAAGCGGATGAGATCTGCCGCTCGAGCCCGCTCGAACAGGGCTTTCTCAATAGACACGATTTTCGATTGATCCAACTGCTCGATCCAATGCTGGTTTTCGACCAGGGCCAGGTTGAGGAACTGCCATGACCAGTAGCCGCAAAGAGCAACGGTCAGCAAGATGCCCACGCGCAGGGAGGTGACCATCCCCGTCAGGATCATCGGCGAAAGTTGGCTTGATCGTTTTGCACGGCACGCAGCCACATGGGCCCGAGCAGCAGGGAGTCGCCCGGCGCCAGGTCGATGTCGACGCCGTTTTCTATGCCTTGCCAGCGGCCCTGTTTCTGGATGAAACTTTTTCTCGCACCGGCATGTTGACAGAAGGTAAATTCGCGGGCGTTTCGGGTCATGGAAATTTGCGTCCCGCGTAGATTTTCCCCGATTTCCCGGGTAACCAGGCCGGGTAGCCAGTTTCGCCGGGTGGTGACCCTGCCGCATGTCTTCAGCCAGGGGAAGTGGGGGGTGAACGTTTCGGGCGATTCGGTGGCAATCTGCAGGTAACCGAAGTTGGTACGCGGCGAGACGATAAGACCGACCTGTCCACCAACCGAAGCCCGCCGTACGGTCAGCTTGGCTGGATTTTCGAATTCCACCGATTGCCCCGGATCCGGTTTTGTCATGGGACGCGAGCCCAGGGTGGCGGCGTCGATTAATTCGATGGCATCACCGCTCAGAGTCAGCCAGTAAAAAGTGTCGTCTATGGGCTGAGTTGCAAGCTCTCCCGATCGGGTGAGGCAGATTTGCACCAGGTGAGATCGTCCTTCGAGAAGCGAGTCGGGGAAATACAGGCCCACGAGTTCGAGGGCGAGAGTCTCCGATGTCCGGCGGCTGAGGGCACCGATGAGAGGTTCGCTTCGTATGCAGACCGAGAGGTCGACGCCGCCAACGTCAATGTTCCGGGGTTCGTCAAAACGTAATGTCCGGTAACTTACCTCCCGGCGGAGACAGTCGTATGTCCAGAGGTTGTCTCCGGGACGATCCACGACCGAGCCGATGAACACTATATGTCCAAAAGGCAGGGGGCTGCTCTCGATGACTGCCAGGGTATGTCTGTAGCTGCTGGAAAACGCCAGACCTTGCTGTCCCGGGTACCAACCGGCCGGGGTATTGGTGCCACGAATTTTTGGTTCGTATGACTTGCCGTCGATCCTGACTTCTACATTCGCGATACATGCCTCGTCAATCGGCGGATTGAACACCCCGGCACCGATATAGGTGGTAATGACGCTGGGGCTTGCACTCTCGTCTTTATAAGATCGAACGGACTGATTTTGTTGAAGGTAGTCGCTGTAACTGCGCTGAATTTTCCGTTCCAGATTTGCCGTCAGGCTCGAACCGAACGACTGTCGGTAGCGTAAAGCGATATGCGGGAAAGGTACGGCGCGATATTGAAATCTATCATCGCGGTATTCGAGTTGTACGGAATAATTGTCTTCGAGTAGTTGTTTGAGTTGTGGCCCGCTGGCGAGTTGATGGTTTTCTTCCGGCCGGTATCTATCCAGTAGTTTCCGGGCGAATTCCGGTAGTTGCAGCGGCGAGGCGTTGCCTGACCATAAATATCTGTCTTCGTCGATGTAACCGACATCAACGGCAGTTTCGGTTGCCAGACAAAGCAGCCTGCCGATCTCGGCCGGGCTCATGGGACCTACCGGAGAGCCTATTTTGCTCACATACGCCTCCACTCGGCCGGATTGTAGGTTGCGAGTATGCTCGCGGCGCCAACGCCGCTGGAGTCGATAATGCCGGTGCTGATCACGTCGATGACCATTTCTCCCGGGTTGTCCGTCTGTTTCAACCGTTGTGCGACCACCTCGCGCACAGGCGCCACCTCATGTATGTCGCGCCAATCGGTCCCACGGGTCTTACACCCGGGGTTGGCTGGTTCGAGCAAAACGGGCGAATCCACCGTCCGGCCGATTTCGGCAAGATCCGCGCGGATGCACAGATCGATACTGAATACGCTCAGCTTGACCGCTCCCCAGGTCTCCGTGGGTGGGCCATAAGCGGCCAGAAAGGGTGTGGCGCGCAAAATTTCCTGTACCCAGTCCCGCACAAAAACCTCCAGCCACGCCTGTCCCCGGGTTTGCGGTTCGGTGGGCAGTTGCACGAGGAACCGCTGCAACTGCCTGCAGGTTTCGGTTGACACCGTCAGCGGCATCAGCAACTCGTCAGGGGGTGATCGGGTGAACTCGGTCAACAGCCCCGCGCCCATCATCGCCAACTGGCGACAGTCCAGGTAGCGGGGAACGGCCGTCGGTGGCATCGTTTCCGGATCGCCACGGGGTGTATCTCGTGTTTTTCCCTTGTGTCTGATCGAGCCGAGGAAATATCCCGCGCCCGCGGCCAGGCAAATGGCGATGGTGATGGCGAATGATTCCAGGCTCAACCAGTTCATACATCGGGCGCAAATGGGAGAGCAGCCAGCCGTTGGAACGCTTCACTGGCGGTAATCTTGCCGGTGAGAAAACCGGAGGGGTGTAATGAATCGATTTCCGAAGGCGCCGCGCCATCCAGACGGATGCTTCTCTCTCCAATGACCACCATTGATGCGTTACCCTGGGCATCGTTGTGCCTTCTCAGGGAAATCTCCCCGGCAAGCAGGGCCTCCTGGCTGACGACTTCTCCCAGGCGGCGACGCGGCGTCAACGGAAGAATCATGTACTGGCCCCACAGGGCGTTACACATTTCCACGTCTGCGTTCGAGGGTACCGCGGCAATCTGAAATTGAGCATCGGGGCCCACCGCAACCGAGTGCCAGTCGCGTTCGTGGATGAGGCGGCTGGTGCTGGTGGAACCGTAGGAGTCGCGGAACAGCATAGCCAGATTGAGGCCGTGGTCTGCTTCGGCGTGCGCCTGAAACATGAGTTGCGCGGCACCCGCGACAACGGCGGTTTTCATGGCTTCGCCGGACATGGGTTCTCGATCCAATAACCGACAACCCGAACGATTCCGGGCGAAGTGGTCGAGGGATTCGTAAATTAATGGAAACAACGATGCACGCCCGGTGACCGAAATGACGAAAGGCTTGTCATCACAACACATGGCGGTGAGTTCCCGGGTCGCAAAATCGACGAAACTTCGGATGGGCCCGGCATCAACGACAAATCTGTCGAGTTGCAGATAATAATTGAGTTCCCTCGGACCGGAGGCGTCGGTGGCCGCAGCATGTTCGGCTACCAGTTCCACGCCGGGGGAAATGCTCAGTTTACCGACCCCGAATTCGGTTGGTTCGAATAAACCGAGTGACTGCTGGACGCCGATACGAATCTTCAATGGCTCGCCGAACGACCAGGCATAAGAGGCATCCGTCGACGCCTGGCAGCTCTTCCGGCAGCGAACTTCCAGGTCAGCCTTGGCCGTCGCAAGATCCCGTTGAAAACCAACTATGGTTTCCTTGCGGGTCGCGGTATTTGCTCGAGGGTCAGGCTCGACTATCTTTTGCGTGTACTCGCCGAATCCCAGATCCTGCATCTGATTGAGGTGCCAGTGCACGAGCAGATGGAGCAGAATGTCGAGCACCCCGCCTCCGACGGCGGCACCCAGACGCCGGGTGACCGACGATCGAATGAAGGCGCCGTTGGCGTCGACGTCAAGGGACATGAAACTGAGATCGAGGGTACCGCCGCCGAAATCGAAGGCGAGGGCATATTTGTCCTGTGGTCTCAGGACCTGTGGGCGGCCCAGCGAACTGACGGCTGCCGCATCCGATTCAGGTACCAGTTTGATCGGCTGTTCGGCGATGCCCAGGGTTGCCAGTAGCGAACCCGCGGCGTTCGCGTAAATTCGCTTCTGCACGCTGGAAAACCTGTTGGGGTGGGTAAGGACTACGTCGAGACCGTCGTTCAACACACCCTTTTTGTGTAATGCAGGTAACAGATAGTGGTGGGCGAGTTCAGCAAGCATGTCTTTTGTGAGTTCTGCGTAGGAGCCGTGCTCGTCGGTTGGGTTGACCAGTCGCCGCTTGGGATCGAATATCACGTTGTCGACAAATTTATGGATCTGTTGAGCTGGCGCAAAGGGCACCGAGGTCAATCGATGTCGCCCCAGTTCATCCAACAGCAGTGATTCGTCTGGTCCGTCGATGATATTGGTGACAGCAAATCCCAGCGGGTTGTGCTTGAACGGCCAGAAACACTCCAAACCGATGCCGACATTGCTGGCGATGATTTCCTCACTTGGTGCTTCATCGTGCTGGCTGTCTATTTCCGCCAGCTGTGCCCCGAGTTTCAGCCCGGTAATGACGCCGTTTTTCTCGATGAGCGAAGCCGCCACCGAACTCGACCCGATATCGATGCACAGAATGTTTTGCACCTGGGGCGTCTGATACTCGATCGCCTGCTGAAAAAGCTGTTCCCGCACGGCGCCGGAATAATCGATTTTGACGGACATTTGAAAGTCGATTTCGATTCGATCTATGCCGATCCATTCGGGAAGTGCTTCGAACGTCGGTGAAAAAGTCCCGGTGCGAACGTGCGACGAAAGATCATAGGTTTGCACGAATTGTAGAGATCTGGTGTCGTTGAGGTGACTCAACGTTGCCTGACATGTTATCCGACAGCTGCCGTCTATTCTGCCTGACAACCTCAAGTCAAATTGACCTGGAAGAATTGCAGCGGGATTCCATGATTCCGTTCGTTTGTCGAGAGTCAGCGGCGGTGTTGGGGCCTGCGCCAGGCGAATCTCCGTGCGAAA
>JAPUJX010000196.1 GCA_027295975.1 Gammaproteobacteria bacterium | reverse complement strand
CAAGGCCCTCGAGCAGCTTCAAATACCCATTCATGGCGTCGTCGGCACCAGCATGGGTGCGGTCATCGGTGGTTTTTATGCCTCGGGACACTCGCCACGACAGATGGAGCGAAATCGCTATACGTGTATCTCGGCCAACCGTTCTGATCGCCTCCGAGCGGGACTGTTCACCAGTAGAGGGGCACCCTACAATGTCCCGCCACCTTCGCATCGGAAGAGACTGCCATGAAATTTTACAACTCCATCGGACCCAACCCGCAAGTCGTTCGTATGTTTGCTCATGAACGCGGAATTACCCTGGACACCGTCGAGGTCGATCTCATGGCGGGCGAGAACCGCGAGGCTCCTTATCTGGAGAAAAACCCGGCCGGTGGGTTACCTTGTCTCGAACTGGACGACGGCAGTTATCTGTCAGAGATAACCGCCATTTGTGAATACCTGGACGAAATCGGTCCGGGAAACCGGCTACAGGGTTCCACCCCGGAAGAACGTGCGGAAACTCGAATGTGGACTCGGCGCGTGGATCTCTACATCTGTGAACCTATGGCTAATGGTTTTCGCTTCAGCGACGGTCTGAGGCTTTTCAAAGACCGCATCACAACACTTCCGGAGGCGGCCGAAGGGTTGAAACGCCTTGCCAGGGAAAAACTAGTCTGGCTCGACGGCCTGATCGAAGGCAAACAGTACCTTTGCGGCGACCGCCTGACCCTTGCCGACGTTCTGCTTTATTGTTTCGTAAGCTTCGGCAAAAGCATCGGTCAGCCGCTGGATGAAAACAACAAGAACCTCACTGCATGGGCCGAACGCATGGCCGCGCGGGACAGCGCCAAAGCCTGAACAGCCATCAACAGACCGATATGAGCCGGGTTCGTCCACTGGACGCTGGTTACCGAGAGCATTGAGTAGCGGGCGGTTCGGTTTGTTGCGGGAGGGGGGAAAAGAAGCCCCGGCGACATGGCATTGGGGAGGGGATAATGTGTCGCCGGGACGCTTTGTAACCGAAGTGGCATTGTCTCTACGGTTCGCGAGTTTAGTTATAGCAGATCACCCGGAACCCGCTAAGCGATGTCCGATAGCCGGTGTATGAGATCCGATTAACGCCGGGTAATGGTCTAGCTACTTTCGTTTAGCCATTGAATCAAATAGGGATATGCCGCCTTGTCCTGAATCAGGAATAGATGGCCTCCCTCGAAAAAATGCAATTCTGAGAAGGGAATCCGGCTATGCAGCGCCCGGAGGTTATTCGGCGGCGCGATCCCATCGTAACGCCCACCCGCCACCAGTGTGGGGGTATGAATGGCAGGCAGCCGATCCCAGGTATCGTGCTCCGATCTGGCCCGAAGCTGCCGTGCGGCACCCTGAAGGTCAACGTCATCCCGCTGGGCTTTACCGGCCATATCCAGCAACCCTTCCCACCGCTCGGAATTAGCCGCCCGCCACTCGACCGTACGCCGGTCATCGGCCAACATGAGTCGTTTTTCCATCCGAGCCTGCTGATCCAGATGGTTGAGTTCGTGTAACGGATAAGATGCACCACCCGCTCCGCCGGAACTCGTGCACGCAAGCACGAGCCTGGTTACCTTGTCCGGATGGCGCAACGCCAGTTCCTGGGCAACCATGCCGCCGAACGATACACCCACAACGGGCACCGGGGGCCAGTTGAGGTTGTCGAGAAGGCTCGCCGCATCGTCGGCGTAGTCCGCCATCACATAATCGCAAACCGGTTTATCCGATTGTCCCAGCCCTCGCTGGTCGAAGCTCAACACCTGGAAGCTGGCGGCCAGCGGGCTTGCGAACACATTCGGTTTGTTGCGCAGATCACCCCCGGTTCCGCTGATGAACAACAGGCGCGGTCCTCGTCCCCCAAGCTCATAAAAGATATCGATGCCGTTGGCCGCGATGAACGGCATCAGGCGATCCTCCGAAGTTTAAGGGCCGCGATCATATTCCCTTCCAAACCGTCGCTCATGTATGCTCCCCGCGGATTCCTGCAAGTAGGGCAAACATGGCGGAAAACCTCCACCAACTCAAGCGGTGGACCGCCACGGCAGAAAAACGTTTCTTTTGAACCGTTACTTGGAAATGTAGTTGGAGTAGTTATGAGCCTATCTCTGGGTGTACACGTCGGCCAGCAGAATATGGTCATGGATGAGATGCGAACCCTGTGGCGCAAGCTCGACAGCAGCGGGGTAGACTGGATATCAACCTGGGATCATTTTTACGAAGCCCCACCCAAAGGAGGCACGGAACCTCATTTCGAGGCGCTCACAACCCTCGGCGCCCTGGCTGCAGAAACCCGGAATGCGCGAATCGGCTGCCTGGTATTCTACGTTGGATATCGTAATCCGGCACTCCTCGCGAAGGCCGCAACCACCCTGGATCACATCACCGGCGGGCGTTTCGAACTCGGTCTCGGCGCCGGCTGGCACATCTGGGAAGCAACCGCTTACGGATATCCATTTCCGGATATCGGCACCCGGCTGGACATGCTCGAAGAAGCCGCCCAGATCATCCGCAGCATGCTCACCGAGGACCGCACCTCGTTTTCAGGCAAACACTTTCTGGCCGACAACGCCAGCTGCCTGCCAAAGCCCGTACAAGACCGTTTGCCCATCTGGATCGGCGGGGTCGGGGAAAAACGCACGCTGAAACTGGTCGCCGACTATGCGGACGGCTGGAACGCGGCATACCTGTCGCCCGAAGAGTTCGCTCGCGTCAACGAGGTATTGAATCATTGGTGTGAAGACGAACAACGGGACCCGAACTCGTTGAAGCGGGCGGCCAACATCATGTTCAACTTGAGTCTGGATGAGAAAGATCTCGATCGTCAGCGTGACCAGTTGCGGAAAGACTGGGGAGAAAATGTGGAACGAATCGCCAACGGCGCATTGTTGTGCACACCCGACTCGGCGCTGGATCGAGTGATGGAATACGTGAACGCGGGTGCTGACGAAGTGAACGTTGCCCTGCGCGCACCCTGGAATGAAGAAGCGCTGGACGCCTACCTGACCGATATCATGCCAAAAATCCGCAAAGCGGCAGACGGGCAGGCCCGATAACCGGCCCCTTTCGACGCCTATGGAGGCCCCTCGCGGTCGGCCAGGGCTTCGGCAAACTTCAGGGTTCGTTCTGCATCTTCCGCATGCAGATTTTCGACGAGCTGTCCGTCGAGTTCGGCAACCCCTTTGCCCTCAGCCTGAGCGGCTCGCCAGACTTTCAACACTGCCCGGGCACGCTCAATCTCCTCTGACGCCACGCCAAACACTCGGTTGGCGATTTCGATCTGGGTCGGGTGAATGAGCGTCTTGCCGTCGAACCCCATCGCCAGACCCTGCTCGCAGACGGTTTCAAACGAATTGAGATTGCGAAAATCCAGATGTACTCCATCGAGGATGTCGAGACCAGCGCTTCGCGCGGCCAACACGCAGTGCTGCAGAGCGTATGCCAGGTTGTTACGTGTCTCGGTGTGCCGGGCTCGCAGTTCCTTGACGAGATCGCTGGTGCCCATCACCAGCGTTTGAATTCTTTGCGAACCTCCAGCGACAGTCTGGACGTCAAGAATTCCTTTCGGGGTTTCTATCATCAGCCAGAGGGGTACGTGACTGCCACCCGCTTTGTCTACGACCCGAAGAATGTTTTCGATCTGCCCGAAGGATTCGATCTTCGGGAACAACAGCGCGTCAACCGACAAAGGCGCTATTGCCCGAACGTCATCCGAACCCCAGGGGGAATCCAGACCATTGACCCGGACCACCAGTTCACGATGTCCGTAACCACCCTCCTCGACCGCCTGACACACGTTTTCCCGGGCATGAAATTTACCTGCTGGCGCAACTGCGTCTTCCAGATCGAAAATGATTCCGTCACAAGCCAGCGTTCGCGCCTTCTCCAACGCGCGGGTATTGGCACCCGGCATGTAAAGCACGGAACGACGCGGTATGACTTTCTCCACCTGGTCCACCTGGTAACCGTCGCGGGGTTTCAGTGGGTGAGTAGAGTAAGTGAAACACCGGGGTCAATTCAAAGGTTGGGTAAGCGCCGTTACCCACGGGCCGTTTTCTCCGGTGGCCGAAACCTTCACCACCGAGGTGCCATTGGCGGATCTCAACAGGGACGGCCGCGGCACATGATTCGCGGTTGAAGATCTGCTACCCAATACACCCTGGAATCGCTATGTTGTCGCGCAATGGCAACTTCCCCACCCTTCGAAAGGTACGGAAATGGCAGATATTTTTGTCAGCTACTCCAGCAAGGATCGCCAACGAATCCAGCCAATTGTGCAGGCCTTGGAGGGACAGGGTTGGTCGGTGTGGTGGGACCGAGCGATTCTGCCTGGCAGCAGCTTCGACCGCTCCATTCAGGATGCAATTTCGAAAGCATCTTGCGTTGTCGTGATGTGGACATCAAATTCCGTAAACTCGGAGTGGGTTCAGACCGAGGCGCACGAGGGCCTCAACCGTAACATCCTCGTTCCTGTGCTGCTCGATCCAGTGGAAGTGCCCCTCGCCTTCCGTCGAACACAGGCTGCGGACATTAGTGATTGGCCCAGGACTCATAACAGTCGGACCGAATTCGCAATGCTGTTGAGCGGAATCGCTCATGCGCTGGACGCCAACGGCAAAACGTCCACAGGTACCCGGAGTTCAGCGCCGGTGAGACCCGATGTCACAACAGATCAGCCGTCAATTGCCATCCTGCATTTCGAAAACCTGTCCGACGACCGCCAACAGGAGTTGCTGGCAGACGGCATGACAGAAGACATTACGATGCTCTTGAGCCAGGTGCCCGACTTTTTTGTAATCGCACGCAACTCGACGTTCACTTACAAGGGACAACCTGTTGACCCTCGCCAGGTTGGCATCGATCTTGGTGTGCGTTACCTATTGCAGGGCACCATGCGACGACTGGGCGACCGGCTCAAGATCACGGTACAACTCATCGAGACCGAGACCTGCGGGCACCTCTGGTCCGAGTCGTTTGACCGCAATGTCGAAGAGATTTTCGACGTTCAGGACGAAGTATCCCATGAGATTGTCTCAATCCTGGGCGGCGAGATCAGAGCCCTGGCACAAGCCCGCACCCGCGAAAAGCCCGTCGAAGACCTGGATGCCTGGGGCCATTATCTGAGAGGATCCATGCCTTTCGGCGCTGATGAACTAGGGGATCGTCTTCGCGAATTGCGACGTGCAATCGAGCTCGACCCAAACTTCGCAAAAGCGCGATCGAGGCTCGCCTCTATTCTCGGAAGTGAAGCTCAGTCCGGCCTGGTTCGCGAGCCTCAAGCGGCTCGCAAAGAAGCGGCCGAGCAGGCGGAAGTGGCCCTCAGATTGGCACCAAGAGATCCGGTCGTTCTGGTTGATTGCGCCCAGGGGCTTGTGCCACGCGATCGGAAGCAGGCGGAGATGTTGATAAACAGGGCTTCGGACTACGCAAAAAACCTGCCCAGATATCACCTGATGCTTGGTGGGCTGGGCAACATTGCGGGACGTTTTGAGGAAGCAGTTGAACACTATCTATATTGCATCAAACTCAGTCCACGCGATCCCGAGGTCGGTGCGAGGTACGCGGCGTTGGCGCGATCGCAGGTGGTCATAGGCGACTATGAGGGTGCTGATACAAATCTGGACAAGGCGCTCTCCCTCGATTCAACGGGTACACTTTTCTGGTATGAGAAGGCAAACGTCCTGGGTTATCTCGGACGCCCGGCAGAGGCCGCTGAAGCATGGCACAAGGCGCAGAAAGCAAGGTCCGACATTTCTGTAGCTGAAATAGAACGGAAATGGAACTATGCGCATCCCAGGTTTCAGCAGGGCCTCGTCGGAGGCTTGAAGAAGGCCGGAATCGATTAGCTTCTGTTTCGCAACCGGTCAATAGCCCCTGATGCGCGGTAACTTGCTGCCGCACTTCGTACAAAACGACCGGCTGCCGTTGGCAGGAGTTTCGTACCGACCGATCAGATCTTCTCCCTTGCGCCACCTGAAATCTTCTGCTCTGGCAAACGCGATTGTTGCATAGGCCGCGCCTGAAGCTTTGCGACAGATTGAGCAGTGACAGTTAACCATGCGATTAACAGGACCGTCGACTTGATACTCGACTCCGCGGCAGAGGCAGGATCCGTGAATGGCTATGATGTATCTCCCAGGATCGGCTAATCTTTTCTTGGCGGCGTGGGTTGCGGACGCACATCCGTTCTGCGTTGCGATTGCGCGTCTCGCGACGATTGCGCGTTTCGCGGCGATTGCGCGTCTCGCGGCATTCCCGCGTCTCGCGACGATCGTGCGTCCCGGGCATTCCGGGCGCGGCGTTTCAGTCGCTCGAGAGCGCGCGCTCGATCCTGGGAAGACAGGTTTTTGAAACGATTCCTGAGTTGCTTTTTTTGAGTCTCAGACAGGTCGTTGAAAATACGGAAACGGTCGCGCATCCGCCGCTGTTGTTGCGGGGTCAACTGGCGAAATTCGTCGAGGCGTTTCATCAACAGGGTCTGGCGTCCTTTAGGCAAAGCCTGCCAGGTATCAAAACGGCGCTTCATCTTAGTCCGTTGATCTCGATCCATGTCCAACCAGCGTTGCGCGCCCAACGCGAGCCGGTCCTGGTGTTCACTCGAAAGCTCCGACCACTGCGATTCATAACCATTGAGCAGTTCGCGCTCGGCTTCGCTGAACTGGCTCCATTCGGCAGCGTAGGCAAAACCGCTGACCATCAAAACCCCGATCACGAGCAACCCTCGAAATCCACGGAAATTTGCAGGTTCAGTCCGCATTGTCATCACTACTCCTCCGCCTCGTCGTCAGTGGTGGACGACATGTTCGACGAACTTGCGAGATCATCACTTTCTGGTTCCGACGTTTGTTGCCCATCGCCATCCGGCATGGCGCCGTCGGCCAATTCGAGTGCGTCCACCCACTCACCGTCGTGATCCACCAGCGTGCCAAGGTACTCGAGGAAATCTCCGGGTATCCCCGCACCGTCTTCACTGGCGCTACAAGGTGTACACACCATGGTTGCGGACAGCAGCAACCCACCAATGACTCCGGATCCTGGTGAGCTAACCCGCATTGCGTGCCTCTTCCTCCATCCAGGCGAGAAATTCCAGTTCTTCCAGCATTTCCATATCCCGGGTGGCCGCAAACTGTACTTCATCGAGATCGTCGAACATCGGTATCGGCGTGTCACCGGAAAATAAAAACAAACCCAGTGCAAGAGCAACCGCGGCAGTGACTCCTACCGGTGCCCAGAACCACCGGGTCTGCCATCGCTGGCTCGACCGCGCTTCCAATTCCTGAACCGCCCCGCGCCGCATGGCAACCAGTCGCTCATTTACCTCGGGCGGTAAATCGTTGGCGCCCGCTCTCAGAACTTTCTGTGCACGTTTTTCGAAATCCGCGTCTGAACCCTCGGTGTTGTCGTTACTCATGACCAATGCTCCTTGAGCACCTCACGTAAGTTATGCACGGCGCGCGAATAATGCGTTTTTACGCTGCCACCCGAACATTTCATCGCTCGGGCCGTGTCCGCTACGCTCAGACCCTCCAGAGCGCGCAGTAGAAACGCCTGCTGTTGTCTTCTAGGTAGACGCTCCACGGCAACCTGCAATTCCTCCGTCGCACCATCCAGCTCCGCGCGTATGTGCGGAGTCGCGCTTGCCCGGCCGGGGGCCTGCGCAACGGGATCAAAGGTTTCACCATCTTCCCCTCGTGGCGTGAAGAAGGCAAAAACCCGGGATCTGACGGTGTTGCGCCGATGGGAATCCGTAATCCTGTTCTGCAGAATACGGTAGAACAAGGGACGCCACTCATCGTGGGGTTTTTCAGAGTATTTTCGTACCAGCGTGAACATCGCGTCCTGAACGATATCAAGGGCTTCGTCAGCGTCTTTGACTGCTACTTGTGCCATTCGAAAAGCCCTCTTTTCAACATCTGCCAGAAACCGATTCATCTCCGCCGCTGTGCTCATGACTTTCTCACGGCGACGCCGGAGGCTCGCGCCCCCGGCGTTGATCGCTGGTTAGCTATCGGTTGGCTCTGGTGCTCCGAACTCAAAGCTTGCTCGTCCAGTGGTCAGCTCCCCGGTAGTGCTATTGTAGCCACCGTGGGCTCCGATGCGATGCAACAAATTCCCTGCATCGAGCCGCGCCGTGAGCTCGTCAATCAGGTCCGCAAACGAGCGAAACAGATGGATCTCGTCCGTACCACGAACCTTAACCGCATATAAACCTGAACGATCGGATCCTGGTGCCACCAGAGCCAGTGAATCAATGGGGTTGTTGATGTCGATCCGTACGCCCTGGAGTTGCAAAACGACCCTGGCTTCCGACAGTTCCAAGTCGATTCGTTCGCTCGACAAGGTGCTGAACGGCATGGTCGTGCCACTTTCCCAGCCGACGCGTAAGCTTGCAGCCCGGGTATCCGTATCCAAATCGATTACGGTGCGAGCGTTGTAATCAGGCGGCGCCATGGCAAAGTCATTTACAAGCCCGCGAACACGCACCAGGTCGCCATTCTCGATATTGGTCAACCCGAGCGTCGACGTATCAATCTCGTAGAAATCCGGGTCGGCATCTTCTTCGGCTGTGGCGCCGGTACCCGTGAAATCGTAAACCTGCGGATGTCGACCGTTCAGATAAAAGAGGTCCACGGCGAGTGGATCGGCTTCCACGACTTGTGCCGTCAGTTGGTTCATCAACATGCGCACATGACCCTCACCGGCATCAATCGATCCATCGTCGGCCAGTTCACCAAATACAACCACGCGCTGTCCAACGGAAATAGAATCCTTGTCGAAATCTGCATGGTCGACGCCGAGAGCGGTGACCGTCGTAAGTTCACCCAGGATGACGGATAGAGACCCACGAAAAACATCTCTGCCGTCGGCGGCGTCGACGCGCGCGCCTTGAACGGTAAGTACATCACCGCTTCGCGCTGCGACCACTCCCTTGACTACGTCACCGTCCGTCCAGGGTACGCTGGATCCCGCAAGTACCGTGTTGGCCAAAAAGCCAGCATCGGTAATCTGGCCGTGGGCGATCACCGGCGCGTTCTCATCGAGGCCCGCCATGGCGGCCAAACCCGGATTTCCCGTATAACCCACGACGTCCACCTCATATTGGGTGTCTTCGTCCACGGAAAACGTAAACTGGCCGAAGTCTCCCACGCGGTGTAGAAACGGGCGCACCTTCAAGGTAATGGTCGATTCAATTTCATCGACGGAGGTAAGCACGCCTCGTAATCGATGTTCGCGATCCCGATCGAGTTCCGGCATGGCCAGCAGAAACGGCATTACGGTAACCGTGGGAGGAGTGGTGGTCAGGTCGATATCGTTTGACACGTCCAGGTCGAAGTCGAGGCTGAATGCCGCGGGAACCGCTGGGGAAATCCGTATCACATCTGACGTAGTGAGATTCAACCGCATCTGCAACACGTTTATGGGATTGCCATCCTCGCCCACCACATCGGCTGCAACACCATTGCCGTTCGCATCCTGCACGAAGACGTCAGCGGAGCCGAAGTCCATCGTCAGAACCACACTTTCGTATAGTCCCGCCGGCACGGTTGCAATAGTCAGGAACTCGGAGACGTCCGTTAGCTCCGTGAAATCTATCCGGGTGCTCAACGGTACGGTCTCCACAGT
>JAPUJX010000195.1 GCA_027295975.1 Gammaproteobacteria bacterium | reverse complement strand
CACCTGGTCAGATTCCGCGAGATAGTTGAGTTGCAGGCGATGACGCAGCACCGGTAGTGCCAGGGTGCGAATGTCGTCCGGCGTTACGTGGTAGCGGCCATTGAGAAGTGCCCGGGCGCGGGCGGTCAGCGAGAGAAAGATCGCGGCTCGAACCGAGGCACCGTAACTGACATAACTGCGCACGCGGTTGCTGGCAGCGTCTTCATGGGGTCGGGTGGCACGCACCAGTTCTACGGCAAAACGATTCATCGCATCGGAAATCGGCACCTGGCGGACCAGGCGTTGTATTTCCAACAGGCTCTCCGCGTCGGTGCACGGGGAACTTTTCGGTAGCCCGAGCCCCAGGGTGTTACGTTCTACGACGGCTACTTCCTCGTCGGCGTCCAGGTAGTCGAGAACGACGTTGAAGATGAACCGGTCGAGCTGGGCTTCGGGTAGTGGGTAAGTGCCCTCGAGCTCGATGGGGTTCTGGGTGGCTAGAACCACGAACGGCGGTTGCAACCGGTGGGTGGCGCCGCGGATCGTCACGCTTGCTTCCTGCATGGCTTCCAGCAACGCGGAGTGGGTTTTGGGTGGCGTGCGGTTGATCACATCGGCCAGCAATACGTTGGTGAAAACCGGTCCCGGGACGAAGCGCCAGGTGCGCTCGCCGGTGGCGGGGTCGGTGTCGATGATGTCGGTGCCGGTGACGTCGGTAGGCATGAGATCCGGGGTGAACTGAATGCGCTTGAAGTCGAGGCCAAGGGCATCAGCCAGGCACTGCACCATGAGGGTTTTGGCCGTTCCGGGCAAGCCGGTTATCAGGCAGTGGCCACCCACCAGCACGGTGATCAAAAGCTGCTCGAGCACTTCGTCCTGACCCACGATAACCTTGCCGATCTCGGTACGGATGCGCGTCATGGTTTCCTGGAACTTGCCCACCAGCGCTTCGGTGGCCTCGGTGGTGTTGTTCTCGGGCGTGTCTGGGTTGCTCTCGGTCATTGGTTGATCTCGACTAACAATAAAAGGGCGGGGCGAAAACGCGGCGCAATCTCCAGGGCATAGAGTAACTCACGAAGGGCTTCTTTGGTTCGGTCGAGCTGGTGCAGGGCGCTTGCCAGCTTGAAGTGCGCACTGGCTTTGTCATGGGGCGCGAGCGCCAATACGGATTCGTATTCGAATACCGCGTCGGTGTGTCGACCTGCCGCGGAAAGCCAGTCGCCGAGTTTTGCGTGATGTTCGGCTTCGAGGGGCACGGCGCGAGCCAACACGCTTTGCACGGCGATGGCCTCATCCAGTCTGGCGTCGTCGTGATAACCCTGAGCGAGGTTGTTCAGCGCGCCAGGATCCCGTCCGCCGGCGCGCCAGTAGCCTTCCAGGGCGGCCATTCTTTTCTCGGGTATCTTTCCATGCTCCGCTGCGCGCGCCAACAACAAATAAGCGCTGGCAGGCCCCACGTAAGCGGGATAGAGGTCAATTGCCTGTTCCGCGGACGTCATGGCATCCGTCCAGCGTCCGGCCTTGAATGCTGCCGCGGCATCCCGGGTGGTTTCCCGTAATTCATCGAGCCTGGCGAGAACGCCACCAAAACGTTCATCGAGATAATCTGCAAATACCTCGTCGAGTTCCTCCGGTGTGAGCGACAGCCCCCGGTTGATGGCTTCTACGGTAGTAGCCCCATCGCCATAAGCCTCCAGAATATTGTTGAGTCCGTCGTCGAAATTGTCAGCGATGAACAGACACAGAAGTCCCGACTGCAGATAGGAAACGGATATCTGCTCGGGGTAACGGGGGCGGATAAAACCTTCGTCGAGATCGGCTACCGGTAACAGTCGATCATCTTTCATGGCTTCGAGAAAACTGAAGGGTACGGAGTTGTTGGGGCTTGGACCGTAACGCCACTCTTCAAACACGCTGACACCTTCGGCAAACCAGCGGGAAACCAGATTGTTGGTGGCGTTCAGCGTGACCACGTGAGCCAGTTCGTGCCAGAGCGCACTGACCCAGTCGAATCCATCGGCGGCGGTTTTGGCCGAAGGGCCGTCCATAACCACCACGTCGCCGAATGTGGCACCGAGGATACCGATCCCGGGCAAGCCGGCAGTGCGCACCGCGAAGTCGTCATGATGCTGATACAACTCAATGACTACCGGTCGTTCGAGTTTGTAACGGTAGCGTGGCGCCATTATCTCTTCCGTATCTCTGACAAATTCACGAACGTAAGGCGCGAGCACGCTGGATTCGCTTTTGTGCAACCGCATCACCAGATTGGCTGACGAGATGGTGTCGAAGTTCGAGAGGCTGTCCAGCAACCGCAGGGTATTTACCACTTCGGCGTTGTAAGGATCGCCGCTGTAAGCGGCCTCAAGATGCTCGCGCGCCTCGACAAATCGGTTCAACCGCAGCAGGTTGATCCCGAGGTCCGCATGAGCCGGCCAGTGGTCCGGGTTGATCCGAGTGGCTTGTTCGAGCAATTCGACGGCTTCGGTGTAACGCCGCGTGATAACGTAGAAATGGGCAGGCACCGCGTAGATGTCGCCAAATTTCGGGTTCAATTCCAGGGCTCTGGTAGTCCAGGGACTCGGCGTTTCTCCGCTTACATGGTCTGCGGCAGCCAGCAACGCATAACTGTCGAGGCGCTCGCCCGTCTCGAGCGTATTGTCGATCAGCCCGGTGAGCACGGTGCGGGCTGTGTCGACGTTACCGACTTCCAGATGCAGTCGGGCGAGCAGCACGTTGGCCCCGGGATGTTCGGGTTCGCGGGTCAACACCTCGCTAATCAGATCCTGGGCTCGTCCTTCGAAGCGATCAGCCAGTAGCTTCGCCTGACCCAGGAGCGCGTCCGTGTACAGCGGGTCGATAGTCAATGCTTCGGTGAACAAGGCTTCGGCGTCGGCCGCCTGATGTACCTCGATGAACAGTAACCCCCAGCGGGTGAGCAACTCGGGGTTGCCGGGATCGGTTTGATTCGCACGGCGGAACGCTCGATTCGCGGCGCCGGTATTACCCATGCGCCACAGAGCCTCGCCGCGCACGGCGTCGTCGAGTTCGCTGCGCAGCAGTTCGAGGTAACAATTTTGCGCCGTCTCATCCCCGGTGTCGTCCAGCGCATGGCAGCGCACCAGCGGCATCTGTTCCGCCGATTCGGGGGGCGCGTCAACCGCCTCGCTCGCCAGCCCCGGGGGTACGATCGAAAGCCAGGAAAACAGTGCAACTATCACCCGACAGGGACGGTTGAGTCGGGGAATGCCGGGGCGCGGGTAGTGCCGGTAATGCCGGTAATGAGAGGAACGGGTGCTGAACCTCACCGGCCCTCCTCCGCGGCATCTTCAATCTGCATTTCAACCACCACCAGTTCCAGCAGCAGGCGTTGCAGTTCCGCGTAATAGTCGGCCGTAAGGTAACTGTTTTTGTCGGCCCTGAGCGCATTAATGGCTTCTTCGAGGGCATCGCGGTGTTCATAGGCGGGAGAAACGACCGGGTCGATTGTTGGCAGGCTGGTCAGTTGCGCCAGCACGATTGCCCCGTCCGGGCCTTCGGACAGGGGATGTTCAGTGGCCATCGTCTGTCGGGAGGCGTAATGGTGACTAACGCCGTTGGCAGCGTAACTGAAAGCCTCTTGCGCGGTAATGCGCAGATCTTTGTCGATATCCGCGGCGTCGGCATCGAGTGCTTCGTGGAAGTAACGCGCGAACACCGTGGCGTTCCGTTCGTCGCCGCTTCGGGTTGCGGTGATCACCAATCGCCCGGTATGTTCGAGGGGTGCGTGCACTGCGCCGCTGGAACTTCCGGTAACCACCACCAACTGACGTTCAGCCGGCACGGGCTCCAGCCAACCAGCCAGATCCGTGGCGGTGAAGTCTGGCCCGGGTACGTTGAACCTGAAATGTTCGCCGTCATAACTACCGTGGCCGACAAAAACCAGAACCAGGGCGTCGTCGGCGCTGGCGCGCTGGTTTATCCCTGCCAGTGCGGAGCGAACCGCATCGCGATTCGCCAACTCCCCCAGCAGCAGAGTAATATCGTTGGATATTTCGCGAAGGCGGTTAGCGAACGTGTTTGCATGGCGTTGAAATTCCGTTTCGTACCCGGGTTCGCCGCCTAATCCGGCCACGATGAGCGCGCGTGTTTCAGCGCTCTGCGCGTGATGCGCAACAAAAAAGCAGACGCTCGTCAACACACCGAAAAATAGTTTTCGGTTGGGTGCGGCCATCATACTTTTCCCCAAGCGCGGCGCAGCCACCACTCACTGAGTTTCAACATCATGAGCAATATGAAAACAGCCGGCATGTACCAGAGCGGCAGGAGTTTCACCACGTGGACACCGCTGCCGGCAAAGGTCAATGCCGCGTTGATACCACTAACATCATCGGGCGACCAGTAACGGCCACCGGTAGCCTCCGCCATGCGGCGCAGCAGCAACTCGTTTTGCACCGGGCGAAAAAATTCCTGGTTCATAACGCCGGTGCGTACGAATCGGGTGATCGTTTCCTCTCCATCGGGGTCGTTGATGTTGACGTCCACCCGGTATACGCCTGGTGCGCCGGGCAAGTAGCGGGCGGCGAGCGTCCCGGGCAGGTCGCCTGGCGTCAGATTTATTCGGGTTTCCGAGCGATCAGGGTGGGTTATGACGGCGTTGGCAGACACGTTGGCGGCGGCCTCGAACAGCTTGTTCCTGACAGATACGCGCACCACGATGCCGCCGCCGTCCATGGTGAGGCTTACGTTTCTCGGTCTTTGTGCGGTTTCCGCCAGTTGGCGAAGCAGCTGGCGCCAGAACAGACTGTGGCGCACGTCCTCCGGCGGCGTACGCATCTGCCAGCGCCAGGTGGTGGCTGTCGCCAGAATCGCCGTCGTTCCGAGCCCGTACGGTTGGGTTACCAGCAGTGGGCTCACCGTTGTTCCCTGCACCAGTTCGAGCAGCGTGGTGGCCGCCGGCTTGAGTGGCCCCAAGCGTTGATAATCGCCAAGGTGAGGCAAAGTTGCCCAGGGATCCCCGCCCTCGTTATCGGTAAGTTGAGTGAGGGGGGATACCAGCCCCTCCCGGGTGGGGCGTACGGTGCCGTCGGCGGAGCCGTAGGTGGGAGTGGACGCGCGCTTCAGAACAACCGGCAGGGCCGCGGCGAGGGGCATCACATCCCAGCCGCCGTCGTTGAGCGACTCTCGACCGGCCAGTACCAGGAGGCTGCCGCCGCGCTCGGCCACGAACGATTCCAGCCATCCGTGCTGCTCCTCGGTGAACGAACTGGCGGCGAGGCTGCCGAGGACAATCACGTCGTAGCCGTACAGGGTTTCCAGATCCGGTGGAAAACCATCAGCGAGTTCATCCTCGTTGGACACACCCTGACGATAAGTTTTGCGGTCCGTGGTACGTAGCCAGCTGACCAGCTCCAGTACTTCGTCACCCGCCACCGCGCGGCGGATGAACTTGTACTCCCAGCGGGGTTCGCCCTCGAGATAAAGAAAACGTCGGCGGCGTTCGTTTACGGTCAGCAGTCGTTGGATCTGGTTGTTTTCCGCCAGGACATCGCCTGGCGGCGGGGTGAGCTCGAAGTTGAGCTCGCGGATGCCGTTGCTCCCGCTGTCGAAAACTATCTGCGTTCTGACCGTTGGCGTACTGTCGGAGAGTTGCACCCTTTGCACTGCCAACAGCGTGCCGCCGTCACGCACGTGTACCACCGCTTCCCCATTTGTCGTGTGCTCGATAACCAGACTTGCGGTTACCCGGCTCAATGGGGGTGCATCCGCCGCGAGTTGAACGTCGGCCAGTTGTACCTCGCCGCGAATCGAGCGGGGTCCGAAACCGATGGTGTGTACCGGTACCCCGTGGGCGGCAAGGGCAGCCATATCGGCGATCGAATTGTCGCCGTTGTCGGCGCCGTCGCTCAGCACGATCACCGCCGCAAGGGGTGCACCTTTGAAACTATCCAGCACCGAAGCGGTGGATGAGATCAGGTTGGTTTCGGCTTCGGTGGCCTGGATCGCGGATGGGCCGTTGTTGGATCCGACGCGTTGTGCCGTCATTCGCACCGCCGAGGTATCAAAGGTGAACTGCGCCACCTCCGCGAGATCGGACAGCCCCGGGGCCAGTTGCTGCTGCAAAAGCTCCACGGCGGCGTTCAGGCGCGTTTCCCCCTCGCCCGGAACGTTCGGGAAACTCATGCTGCCGGATGTGTCGATGAGTACGGCAATGTTGTTGGCGCCGGGTTGCAGCGTACTGGTCTGCAGCACGGGTCCCGCGAGCAAGCCGATGACCCCCAATGCGACGGCAATCTGCAGACCTGCAATGACCGTCTGCCTCCACCAGACGAGGCTACTGGTACGAACGCCGGCAATCACGCTGATGGCAATGGCGACGGCGATAAGCCCCGAGCCGATCAGCCACCAGAGGGGTTGGAAAACGTTGGCAAACAGAAACGTTCCGGTCTCGTAGGCATAAGCGGGGTAGCTGAAAAGTGTCTCGAACCACATTAGAAAATCCGGATCAATGGGTCAGTACGTAGGTGTATACGTTCACACCCAGCCGATAAGATTTTGTGCTGAACCGTTCGAAGTACCATTGACCGTACGCTTCACGCTCCCAGCCATCCGCGATATCGGTGTTGTGGGTGCCTATGACCATCAGCCGGCCGTCGTCGTCGAAGTACCCGCGCATCGTTGCCTGGATCAGCGAACCCGCCGGGTAACGATGCGCGGACGGCGGCTCGGAGGTGTAGGGACCTCTGCCGGCGAAACTGCGGGCGGGAATCTGAGGCATCTCTTCCATTTCGAAAACCGTGTGGAATATCGGGTGATCCATGGGTACTTCGCGCCAACGATTACCCGGCAACACCACCCGCATGAAACGTTCGAGGCTCGCCCATTCGGCATCACCCCAGAAATCGTCGGCCCAGAGGAAGCCACCGTTTTTGAGATAAGCGCGAAGCGCGTCAGCCTCTTCGACCTTGAAGTTTGCGTAACCCACATCGGACATGAAGATCAACGGGTAGTCGCCGAGGTCGGGATCGGTGAGGCGAAGTCTGACCGGTGAGGCCGCCGGGTTCAATCGGGTGAGTTGGCGAAGGCGTTTGGCAAAGTTGTGTTCGGCCTGTGGGTAGTCGGTTTCCCATCTGGCCCACACCCGCCCTTCGAACTGGTAATAGGCCTCGCCCATGCGGCCGATACTGTCGTATTCCACCCGGGCCAGATTGACTTCGGTGAGGTCGGCTCCATGGTTCGCCTCTTCCGGGTAGCGAGTTTCGGAAGCTGCGTTTGCCGCTCCGCCGAACAGCGCCTGGGTAAGCAGCATCAGTGCAGCGATGGGTAATGAGCGCATCGGGTTATCCCCCGAATAAAGCCGCGGGTAATCGAGCCTACGATAGGGTGAACACTTTGTATAGAAACGGCTGTCCGACGGTTGTCATATTCTCTTTCACACTTAGCGCCACACCTTGCGCCAATTGACCTGGACGGGCTTTTCATCGGCTTCTGGGTCCGGAAGTAATTGCCTGAATGGGAAGAGACGCTGACAAGAC
>JAPUJX010000194.1 GCA_027295975.1 Gammaproteobacteria bacterium | reverse complement strand
GCAAGCGCGCTCGGGCATGAGCGTTTCGCTGTCGTTGGTCACGATTGGGGTGGGCAACTCAGCTGGCTTCTGGCCGCCAACTTTCCAGAGAGGATTCAATCCTTGACGGTGTTGTCCCGCCCCCACCCGGCGGCTTTCCGAGCCGCGATGAAAACAGACGCCCAGCAGGCACATCGCTCCAGGCACCACAAGGCATTCCAGGATCCACATACGACGCAACTGCTTCTCGAGAACAATGCCTCCCGGCTGCGGCGGTCTCTGACGGAACAGGGTGTGCCGGACACGGACGTGGACGCCTACCTGTCGGTGTTGTGCGAGCCGGAAGCGCTGGAGTGTGCAGTGAACTGGTACCGGGCAACGGGGTTGAGCGGTTCCGCTTTGTCGGTGGCCGACGTGGGAGAAGTCAACGTGCCAACGCTTTATATCTGGGGAGACGCTGACGCCACCGTGGGACGAATGGCGGCTGAAGGGACAGCCGATTTCGTCAGCGGACCTTATTCGTTCGAGGTGTTGCAAAACGTCGGGCATTTTGTGACCGACCAGGCTGCCGCGGAAGTGACCCGCTTGTTGCTGGATCATTGCTCCCTGAACACGGGCTAAAAACAGATCAAGCAGTACCTTCCAATCTTAACGCCTAGCCCGGTTTATCTGAAAATTTCAGTACATGAGCGCGCCGGAGGTGGCGGATGATGTTTTTGAATGTTGCCTCATCAAGGAGCGTCGTTGTTTGCACGGAGTCCAGAATCTGCCGCGCGGTGTGTTGGCTGTCTGCCAGGCGCAGAATAGGCAACGCGATTTGCGGCAGGAATTGGGACGCGATACCCCATGGGGTCTCGACATCCAGCATGATGGTCGATTGCGGGGTAACTTCGACCTCTTTCGGATTGTCTACAATCGAAGCGTCAACCCTGTATCGAATGGTCGTGACACAGGGATAAAGATCCAGCATCGACCTGAATGCGGCGCTACGCTTGACCAGCCGATCTTCGAGAAAACAATAATCGAGATCCGTATAGAGTAAACACCACAGAGCGTCCTCAGGCGTTTCGACGATTGGCTCCCCCATCACGTTGAAAGACGTGTTGACGATAATCGGAACACCCGTCCTGGCGTAGAAGCGGATCAGGAGGTCGTGGAGACCTGGATAGTCTTTCGCATTTATTGTTTGCAGACGACCGGTTCCATCTTCATGCACAACGGCGGGAACCAGGTTTTTCACGTCTTTCCGGAAAGGAAATGTCCGCAACATCAAAGGGCTACTCGGAGCTATCGCCGGGGTGTCGAACCAGTTCGCCGTTTCCTCTTCCAGCACCAATGGTGCGAAGGGGCGGAATGTTTCGCGATGTTTCACCCGGGCATTGAGCCTCGTCTTGGCCCCTTCCGATCGAGCATCGGACAGGATGCTCCTCTGGCCCAATGCCCGAGGTCCAATCTCAGAACCCCCGGAGAACCAGCCGATAATTTTCCCCTGCTCCAGGAATTCGACCACGGTTTGAACCGGGTCTTCGGTTGCGACCACTTCAACGCAAGGCGTCTTCGATATTGCTCGATCGATCTCCTTCGTCTGGTACACGCGGCCGACGCAGTCGTTGTTGTGGCGTACCTGCCGATGTACTTTACCCAGCTGCCACAATCCGTAATACGCGGCGCCAATGGCGGTACCGCTGTCCTCAGCCGCGGCCATGATGTACACATCATCGAAATAGCAACGCTGAATAATCTGTTCGTTGGTAATCGCATTTAATGCGACACCACCGGCATAACACAGGTTGGGCGACGAGGTGAGTTCGCGTGTGTGTTCAACGAGATAGAAAATTGCATCTTCCAGCGCATGTTGAACCGAAGTCGCAAGGTTCTGGTTCTCGGATTGGTTTTCCGGCCAATGGGCGACGTTGGAATATCGTTTGGGAATTTTGTCGCTGAACGAAAAGTGCCCGTCTTCGTTTATCGTAAAAAAGTCTTCTGTCGGATAACTGCAATTGCCGAACGCTGCAAGTCCCATCACTTTACCAGCGTCCATGGCATCACCGAATATCTGGTGCGACACGGACGAATACATGCCGCCGATACTTCCGAAAGTCTGCATGGGTTGACCACGCCGCAGATTCTTCATGTCAGGCATCCATTCGCCCAGATGCTTTTCGACGCAACGAATTTCCCGTCCGTTGGCGACGTAAATAGTAATAGTCTCTGCCCAGCGGCGAAGATCAGGTACCGTGGAGCGCTTGACGTTGATCATTTCCGAAGCGGGTAATGCATCGGCCAGCCCCCCCTGACCGTCGATTACCAGGACTGCGCTTTCTTGAAATCCCGACATCGCAAATACCCCCGCGGCGTGGGCAAAATGATGCGGAATTGTAATGAGTTGACGAGGGCGGCCCTCTTCTGCGACGTTGGTACCGACTACAGGATCACCGCTGAAGTAGGCGCCGACTATGATGTCCAGGTCCTTTGCCTCGATGCCGCCGGCATCGAGGCAATAGCGAAATGCGAGACTCTCATCGAGCCGCCCTAATCTGGCGCGCTTGATCCCGGTTAGCCGCTCTTCCTGAACAGCGGCGACGATCTCATCACCCTGCAAAAGGCAAACGGCCCCGTTGTGTGTTGCCGAGTACCCGAGTATCCAGGGGTCGATCATGCACGAGTCCTCATTGACCCCATATCCTACCGGTTCAAACGATTCGTGAGTCTTTCTTGCCCCAATAAGGATCTCTGATCAACCGCTTGTAGAGCTTGCCTGTCGGCAACCGTGGCAATTCAGCCATGAAGTCGATGCTCCGCGGGCACTTGTAGTGGGCGATATGTTCCCTGGCGTACCCTAAAAGCTCCTCGGCCAGTTCAGGCGTACCTGCCAGGCCTTCCGTTGGCTGCACCACCGCCTTCACCTCTTCGCCCATCTCTTCGTTGGGCACTCCCAGCACGGCGATGTCGGCGATTTTTGGATGCATGATCATCACGTCTTCGATTTCCTGTGGGTAAATGTTCACGCCGCCCGAGATGATCATGAAGCTGGCTCGGTCGGTCAGGAAAAGAAAACCATCGTCATCGACATATCCCACGTCGCCGAGTGTTGACCAATTAGGATGATCGGGGTGTTGGGCGTCCTTGGTTTTCTCTTCGTCTTTGTGATATTTGAACGGCATCTCCGGCAGTTCGAAGTAGACGATTCCCGGCTCCCCGTTGGGTAGCTCTCTGCCTTCATCGTTGCAGATGTGAATCACCCCGATGAGTGACTTACCTACCGTGCCTGGGCGCGCCAGCCATTCTTCCGGCGTGCAGTGAGTGAATCCATTCAGCTCGGTACCACCGTAATATTCGTAGATGATGGGACCCCACCAGTCGAACATCTGACGCTTTATTTCCACCGGGCAAGGCGCTGCCGCGTGAATGGCTACTTTGTGAGAAGAGAGATCGAAATCCGAGCGGATTTTTTTGTCGAACTTCAACATGCGCGTGAACATGGTGGGCACCCACTGGCTATGGGTTACCTTGTGATCCTGAATAGCCCGCAACGCGCCGACTTCGTCGAAGCGGGGCATCATTACCACCGTCCCGCCCAACGCCTGTACGGCGATTGAGAATCCGATGGGCGCGGAATGATACAGGGGTGCCGGAGAGAGGTAGACGGTATTTTCGTCGATGCCCCACAACGTGCTCTGTAGTGTGCTGACGGGACCGGCGTCCTCGTCGATTTTTGCCCCCGTCATGGGGCGCATGATGCCCTTCGGCCGACCCGTGGTGCCGGAGCTGTAAAGCATGAACTGACCGGCTGGCTGATCGGGGAGCGGAACGGCGGCGTGGCGGTTGATGGATTCCTCGTAGGCCTGATAGCCCTCGACGGTGCCGTCCGTCATCAGGAACGTGTGGCAGTTTGGTGCAAATCCGGGTAGATCTCTGGCGATTTCGCCTAGATATCTGGAAGCGACAATTATCTGCGCTTCGCAGTTGTTCAGGATATAACCGGCCTCCTCGGCGGTCAGGTAACGATTGATGGTCGTCAGATAGAGACCCGAACGAAATGCCGCCCACACCACCTCGAAAAAGCGCAGGTTGTTCTCCATGAAGATGGCCGCATGGTCTCCCGGACGAAGTCCCCGTTCCCACATGAGCAGGGCGAGTTGGTTGGAGCGATCGTTCAGGTTTTTGTGGGTAACGGTGTCGCCCGAGATTGCGTGGATAGCCGCGGGCTTGTCCGGAAATTCGACCCCCCATTTACCTGGATACATGGATACCCCCTGAGACGTTAACTGTTTTTATCCGGAAATAGCCATCCCGCTACGTCCGTGGCAAACGTTTTGGCCGTTCAGGCTGCTCAGAAATTGAGCCGTGCGCACTGGGCCATCAGTCGAAGTGCCTCCTCGTTCCCGGAAACCGTCAGGCCGGTGAGGCCCGAATCTTCCCAGTCGCGGAAGCGCTTCTTGATCCGATCCTTCGACCCGATCAGCGCTCCTTCGTCGACAAATTCGTCCGGCACCGCGGCGATGGCTTCGTCCTTACGCTTCGCCAGATACAGCTCCTGAATCCGCGCCGCCGCTTCGGGATAACCACGGCGGATCATCATCTCGTTGTGGAAATTTTTGGTTTTGTGTCCCATGCCGCCGACATAAAGTGCGATGCCGGGTTTCAAGCGGTCGAGCGCGCTCTGCACGTCGTCGGTGATCTGTACCTGGGTACCGGCCTGGCGCTCGAACTGTGCGGAGGTTTTTCCTCCTTTCTCCAGACCTTCTTCAATCCAGGTGTCGTATAAATTTGCAGTTTCCGGTACGAAACCGAGAGGCAGCCAGCCGTCGGCGATTTCGGCCGTAAGCCGCACCGTCGATTCCATGCCGGTACCGAGCCAGATGGGGATGTCCGGATTCGTATGAAGAATGGATTTGAGTGGTTTGCCTATTCCGAGCGCGCCTTCTCCGGTGAAGGGCAGGTTGAACTCCTTGCCTTCGTGGGTTACCGGTTCCTCGCGGGCCCAGATTTTTTTCATGATGCTCACATAGTCTTTGATTCTGTAATAAGGACGTCCCCAGGGTTGTCCGTACCAGCCTTCGACGATCTGCGGGCCCGAAACTCCGATACCACAGATCGCCCGGTTTCCTCCGGCCAGCGCATCCAGGGTTGCTATCGCCATTGCGGCATTGGCCGGGGTACGGCCGGCGAGTTGGATAATGCCGGTACCGAGGCGTATCCGTTCGGTGTGCGCCGCGATGTGTGCGAGCGGAGTAATCGCATCCGATCCATATGCTTCCGCCGTCCACACGGAGTCGTAACCCAGGCGTTCCGCCAGCTTGACCTTTTCGATAGGAATATTGAGATGAGCGCCCGAATAACCGAGCGATAGACCGAGTTTCATAAACTTCCCCCTGCTGGAACCGACCAGCTTACTACAGGGAGATTTGTGGTCCATACCGTGCATGGTACCGCTTCTCCCGGAAACGGCACCGTCCGGTATTGTGGGAGGTGTTTTGGGAGGTGTTGACGGAGGTGTTGTCAGACGCGCTCGGAGAGATCTTTCATAGCCTGATCCGTGGTGAAAAAGACACTCCCGGAAAGGGTAACGATGAAGTCCGTGTCCTGCAGTTGCTCCATGACCGGGCCCTTCACCTCGGAGAGGTGCAGCTTGATGCCCATGCGTTCGAAATTTGCATTGATACGGTAGAGCATCTCCAGACCCGTGACGTCGATCATGTTGATGGCACTGCACACCAGCAACAGGTGTTTGGTGTTCGAGCGGCGTTGAACAATTTTCAGGAGCTTGTTTTCGACTTGATTCGAATTGGCGAAGTAGAGGTTTTCGTCGACCCGTACGGCCGCCACATGAGGGAACGTTTCAACATCGTATCGCTTGGCGGTACGAAAGTGTTCGGTGTTGGATATTCTCCCGACGATGGCGATTTTCGGCCTGCTGGAACGGCGCACGAAAAAGGCGATGGAGAGGCCAACGCCGGTTAGCAGACCGGTTTCCACACCGAACAGCAGTACCGTGACCAGCGTCGCACCCTGGGTGACGGTATCCAGTCGATAAACTTTCCAGTGTTCGCGAAAACTCTTGATGTCCATCAATCCGACCACCGAAACCATGACGATGGCGGCCAGAGCGGCGTTGGGAAGATGCCTGATCAATGGGGTAAAAAAGAGCAACGTCAGAATGATGACCACCATACATACCAGTGAACTGACGGGAGTTCGTCCGCCCGATTGGTAATTGACGCTGGACCGGGAAAAGCTGCCGGCTACGGGATAGGCCCCGGTGAAAGCGGCCCCGATGTTGGCGGCGCCGAGGGCAATGAGTTCCTGGTTAGCGTTGATTCGCGTGCGCTGTTTTGTTGCGATTGTCGTTCCGATGGAAAAACTCTCTACGTAAGCCACCAGCGCAATCATTGCCGAGGACGGGACGAGGTCTATCCATAAATCGAGATCGAACGGTGGCAGGGTAAATTCCGGTAAGCCGGAGGGTACGTGGCCAACGGTGGCTAAACCGTAACTGGCTTCCCAGTCCCCGGCCCAGACCGCGAAGGCAGCGGCGGTGGCTACCATCATCGGCCCAGTGCGCGCTATCGGGTGGCCGTCGACGATGTTTTTGAAAAACAGCCGCGCCATCGGGACGGCTGACAGTCTCACCAGCCACAACCCGGCCAGGCAGGCGATGCCGATGACGAACGAGGCTGGATTGACGGTGTCGGCGTGCGCGAGCAAATATGCGAGGCGGTTGAACGGATCGTTTGCTGCTCCGCGATCAATACCGGTAAAGGCGCTCAGCTGGCTGATGACGATAAGGATCGCCGCACCCATCACGAAGCCGTTGATCACTGGATGGCTCAACAGATTCACCAGGCCGCCCATGTTCGATACGCGCAGCAACAGAAGAACGAGACCAGCCTGGAGGCATAAAACCGTGGTAATGCCGAGGTATTCGTTGCTGTACTGGGGGGCAAATTCGCTGACCGTGGCGGCCACCATGAGTGCGGCGATGGCGACCGGTCCAACAACCAGTTGCTTTGAAGAGCCGAGAACGGCATAAATCACCATGGGTGCGAGACAGGCATACAACCCGGCCTGGGCCGGTAAACCGGCGAGAAAGGCGTAGGCGACGGCCTGTGGAACCGTGATTACGCCCACGACCAGTCCGGCCACCAGGTCGTGAGGGAAGTCCTCGCGCCGGTAGTGCCTGATCACATCCAGAATCGGGATGTAGCTGCGCCAGTTCTTGAATCGGGTTTCGAAGCGCAACTTGTTCTCGGTCACTTGTTGGCGCCGGATTGTACTTGTGAAGTCCTGGTTCCTACCATCGCTTTCCGTTTGCTTTTCCACACCGAGACGGTAGCCTCGGTGTCGAGGCACTCGAGAATAGGGGAGATGACATGGATACGCGCGCTGCAGTCGCGTTTGCGGCTTCAGAACCGCTCACGGTGGAAACCGTACAGCTTGAAGGTCCGAAGGCGGGCGAGGTCCTGGTGGAGATCAAAGCGTCGGGAATCTGTCACACCGATGCGTTCACACTGTCGGGCGCAGATCCCGAAGGGTTGTTCCCGTCCATCATGGGCCACGAAGGCGCCGGGGTTGTTGTTGATGTTGGCGAGGGGGTGACTTCGGTTGTACCGGGAGACCATGTAATCCCCCTATACACACCCGAATGTCGTCAGTGTAAGTTCTGCACGTCGGGGAAAACGAACCTGTGCGGTGCCATCCGTGAGACCCAGGGGCAGGGGGTCATGCCCGATGGCAGCAGCCGCTTTTCCTTGGGGGGAGAGAAGCTCTTCCACTACATGGGGACCTCGACGTTCTCCAACTTCTCCGTCATGCCGGAGATTGCCCTCGCCAAGATTCGCCCCGATGCACCTTTCGACAAGGTCTGTTACATCGGCTGTGGGGTGACGACGGGGCTTGGTGCGGTGATGAATACGGCAAAAGTGGAGCCCGGCTCGAACGTTGCCATATTCGGTCTTGGCGGGATCGGGCTGAACGTGATTCAGGGAGCGCGTATAGCCGGCGCGGATCGCATCATCGGCATAGATTTGAACGACGGCAAACGCGTGCTGGCAGAGAAATTCGGCATGACCGATTTTGTCAACCCGACGGATGTGGGCGATACGGTGGCTGCTATCGTGGATCTGACCGACGGCGGCGTCGACTATTCCTTCGAGTGCATCGGCAACGTGGAGGTGATGCGCCAGGCGCTCGAATGTTGTCACAAAGGCTGGGGCGAAAGCATCATCATCGGGGTGGCGGGTTCCGGTCAGGAGATCAGTACGCGCCCGTTTCAGCTGGTTACCGGCAGGGTCTGGCGTGGCACCGCCTTCGGTGGAGCCAGGGGCCGCACGGACGTGCCGAAAATAGTCGATTGGTATATGGAAGGGAAAATCAATATCGATGACCTCATTACCCACACCCTGACGTTGGATGATATCAACCGGGGATTCGATCTGATGCACGAAGGCAAAAGCATTCGTTCCGTAGTGGTCTACTGAGGCAGTAGTGGTCTACTGAGGCAGTAGTGGTCTGCTGGGAGCGGTGACAAACGAATCAACTTAAGAGGAACGCCTCATGAAATTCGGCGCCATGGTTGCCACCAGAATTGACGACTGGCAACTCATCCAGTACGCAGAGAGTATCGGTTACGATCATGCCTGGTTGCCTGATTCGCAAATGATTTGGTCGGATTGTTACGCAACGATGGCGTTGGCGGCCCATCATACGTCGAAGATCCGTATCGGCACCGGCGTGGCGATTGTCGGCACCCGGTTGGCGCCGGTGACGGCCCATTCCATTGCCAGCATTAACCGCATTGCCCCGGGCAGGGTATTTCTGGGCATCGGTACCGGCCACACGGCAATGCGGGTCATGGGTTTCAATCCCGTGAAGCCCAGCGCGTTTCGCGAATACCTGAGGGTAGTGAGGGCGCTGCTGCACGGCGAAGAAGTGGACTACACCCTCAACGGCGAAACCCGGCCCATCCAGTTTCTGCACCAGGAACTCGGCTTCGTCAACGTCGCGAATCCGGTCCCGATATATGTCGCGGCAAACGGGCCGCTGGCACTCAAAGCGGCGGGAGCGTACGGAGACGGCCGAATCTCCGCGGGGGGTGAACCGCTGGCCGTATTCTCCAACAATCTGGCCGCCATTCGCCAGGGGGCGGAGGAAGCCGATCGGGAATTTTCCGCTGACTTCCACACCGCCGCGCTCACCTTCGCCTGCGTCCTGAATCCGGGTGAGGCGCTGACGGCGGATCGGGTTATCGACGAGGTGGGTTCCATGGTTTCCGCGAGCCTGCACTTCTGGTACGAAATTTATCAACAACGGGGGAGTGACGATTTCATTCAGCCCGATATCCGCGATGTATGGGATCAGTATCTGAAACATGTGGATGCGCAGCCGAGCAATCGCCGACATATGACCATTCACGACGGCCACTGTACCTACCTGCAACCCGTTGAGCGCAAGTTCGTTACCCCTGAACTCATCCGTGCCTCGGGGGGTCTGGTCGGCACGCCGGACGAGATCATCGCGACGTTGCGTGAGCAGGAAGCGGCGGGGTTGAAAGAGGTTACCCTCCTGCCTCCCATGGCGTGCGCCCGGCAGAACTTCCGGGATTTTGCGGAAAACATCATCGAGCGTTATTAACCCGGCCTGTTGGCTGCGGTTGAGGAGAACGGCATGGACCAGATGGAATGGTTGAATCAAGTTACCGAGGAGATAGTCGAGTCCGAGCGAGCGATCTGCGACCCCCATCACCACTTGTGGGACCACCCGCAAAGCCGTTATCTACTCGATGAGTTGCTCGCCGATACCGGCAGTGGGCACAACGTGGTGAGCACCGTGTTCGTCGAGTGCTCCAGCATGTATCGGGTGCTGGGACCGGAGGAACTGCGACCGGTTGGTGAAACCGAATTCGTCAACGGCGTAGCGGCGATGTCCGCGAGCGGGGGTTTTGGTGAGATGCGGGCGTGCAGCGGCATCGTGAGTTATGCGAATTTGTGCCTCGGTTCGG
>JAPUJX010000193.1 GCA_027295975.1 Gammaproteobacteria bacterium | reverse complement strand
ACTCTGAATTGCGAATTCGCCACCTTTGGCCCCACCGAACGTGTTGTCGGCGGTGGCGGCGTCGGGCCGGTGCGCAGGAAAAACCATCTGCATCCGGAATCCGAAGGCATGACCGGTGAGTTTGTGGCGATGAGTGTCGAGAGTGGCGCAATACTCTGGCGGCATCGCACGGTTACCCCCTCGAATACCGCCGCTCTCACCACTGGCGGCGGCGTCGTTTTTGGCGGCGACTGGGACAGAAACGTTTATGCCTACGACGAAATCACCGGCGAAATATTATGGCGAACCCGGCTGATAACCTCCGCTCAGGGTTTTCCCATTACCTATCTGGCCGGTGGCAGACAGTTTGTCGCCGTTCCCGCCGGTGTTGGCGGAGCAAGCTGGTCGACCTTGATACCGCGAACGTTGGCACCCAACGTCAAGCGGCCGAATCACGGTAACTCCATTTATGTATTTGCCTTGCCGGAAAAGTGAACGGGCAGGGCGTCAAAAAGATACTTTTGATTCCTTGCGTTCTCTGGTTGACGACCGTTGGCGTACTCACGTTTGGCCAATCTGAAGCCAGCATATGGGATGGAGTTTATTCGGAAGAACAAGCCGTCCGGGGTGCCAGCGGATATCAGGAAGTGTGCGCCAGTTGTCATGCCGAAGATTTACGAGGTGACAACAATTCGCCGAGTTTGATTGGGGTTAGTTTCCTGTTTCTCTGGGAGGAGCGGTCGTTGGGGGATTTGTTTGCCAAAATTCAGACTGAAATGCCACCCGCCAACCCCAATAGCCTGCCGAGCGGAAGTTATCTGGATATTCTGGCTTACTTGTTGCAGGTCAACGGGTTCCCCGGAGGGGAAGAAAAACTACGAATCGAGCCCGGCAAACACGATCGGGTTTTGATAACAGGTAAACCCCGGTCACAATGAATTGAGTCGAGGAGCCAGATCATGATAAGAAAAATACTCATCACCTCAGGTGTCATTGTCTCCATACCTGTTTTGTTATTCGTCACCATGTGGTTATATCCGCGCCCGATCGACCATACCCCGGCGTGGGTGTTTGAAGGTGATAGCTCCGAGATAGATTATTGCGACTTACCCATCCTCGATGGATCGGGTTTGATGGCCAACGACATTCCACAGGGACACACACCCGGTTGTGGTTACACCAGATTCCCTCAACCCATCCTGAAAGGCTGTACGGAACCGCTGACCGAGGGCTCACAGGATTTACGTGGCTTGTGGGAGGCGGTGGGCACAAGCGGACGCGCAAACCATGTAGAACGGGTTGAGCAATGTGGTAATCGCATCGTTGTTACTTCGAGTGGCTTAATTCACGACATGACCACCGACGACAGTCTGTCTGGTGCATCGAATGACGTGAGCCCGTTCAGGTTTGGCCCGTTTAGTTTGTGTCTGCGTACCTCCGCAACCACGGCGTGGAAAAACGGGAAACTCGAGTTTTATGCGCTCGGTGGGCCACATGTCGTTTCGCGATACATCGAAGACGGTGTTTACCAGTGGGACTATCCGGGTTTTGGGAATACGAAAATGAAGCGGCTTTGCAAATTGCCCGAAAGAGCAAAAACCAGTGAAGACCGAGGTTGAGAAGTTCGAGACTCAAGATTATCGCAACTGGGGGTGTCAGTCGTCCTGATCAGCGGGTCTACTTCGGATTGATGTCGCCGCCAGAGCTACATCCGAGTTGAAAATCCCGTTAGAATCGACGGAGTTGAGCAATTTCCTGGAGGGGACGGTATGAAATTCTTGAGCGTTGCGTTGGCGTTTGTGCTGTTGGGTGGTTGTGGGTCCGGTAGCGAGCAGGCTGCCGACCCGGCCGGTAAAGAAGAGACCACAGAGCAGACAACCGCATACGTACGCGGTGTCACGGACGATGAAATAGTACTCGGCAACCACACGGATCTTTCCGGTCCGGTTGCAATCTGGGGGGTTGGGGCTACCAACGGGGCGCGGCTGCGTTTCGATCGAGCGAACGACGAGGGTGGGATACACGGCCGCAAAATCCGCTTCATCGTCGAGGACACCCAATATCAGGTACCAAGGTCCATTCAAGCGGTAAACAAGCTGATCAACCGGGACGAAATTTTCGCGATGGTGTTGGGGTTGGGTACACCCATGAACAACGCTCTGATGACTCAGCAATTCGACGCCAACGTACCGAACCTGTTTCCCATCTCCGGAGCGCGTTCCATGGTTGAACCTCGGCATCCGATGAAGTTCACGCAACGCGGGATCTATTACGACGAGATGCGAGCCGCGGTAAAATATTTCATCGAGGAGAAAGGCAAAAAAGCCGTCTGTGCCATCTATCAGGATACCGACTACGGCCAGGAGATCCTGGAAGGTGTCGAAGATCAGCTCGAATCGATGGGGTTGCCCCTCGCTGGAGTTTCTGCCCACAAACCGACGGAAAGCGAGTTCACCGCTGCAATATTGCGATTGCGCAAAGCAGATTGTGATCTCGTGCTGATGGGTACGGTGCATCGGGATACCATTCTAGTGCTGGAAACGGCACGCAAGATGGGTTGGGAGGGTGTTGCCTGGGTTGGTAACAATGCCGCGTACGGTCAGGTTATCGCCGACCAGGAGAGCGGAGAAGGTTATTACGCGTTTGTCCATATTGCCAAACTGTACGCGGACGACGAGATGTCGCCGGAAGTAAGAAGCTGGTGGGACGATTATGTCGCCCGTTACGATGTCGAGCCGGATCTGCCCGCGATGGAGGGTTATCGAGGAGCCGATCTGGCCGTCATCGCGCTTGAAGCAGCGGGTAGGGACTTAACGGTGGATAGTCTACTCGCCGCGGTGGAAGGTATTACCGAGTACCACGATATTTTCGGATACAGCGTTTCTTTTTCCGCCACCAAACACAGCGGCGCGACGGAGTCCGTGCTGTCTCAGGTCCAGGACGGCCGTTGGGTCAAACTGGAGCAATCCATCAGCTATTGAGCCGATGATTGGGTAACCGTGGGGGAGATTGGGACCATGCCGCTGGATAAGTCATCATGGACGCTGGTGGGTCTGGCACGCCGCCAGGCGGACTCCCTCGGCGATTCCGAGTTCATCAGATTTGAGCAGGGCACCCGCCTGACCTTTGCCGGTCTCGACACCGACAGTGACAACCTCGCTTTGAATCTTGCGGGTCTGGGGGTTGTTCCGGGAGACCGGGTGTTTGCGTTGCTCAAGAATCGCGCCGAATTCATGCTCGCCATGCTCGCAACCATGAAGTTGGGCGCCATTTTTGTACCCGTGAATACCGAGCTGAAAGGCGCCTTCCTCCAACATCAGCTGACTAACACCGAGCCGCGTGTGGTTTTTGTCGACGCAGGCCTGATAAATGCCTTTGCGGGCATAGAAGGCGGAACCGCCAACCTCTCGGCCACGATTTGCGTGGCGGGAGACGTTGCCGGAGTTCTTCCATCCGTTCTCTCGGGCTCCCCCTCCATGACTTTCGAAGCCCTTTCGCTGTCGGTTCCGGTGCTGGACGACGATGTGCTGGTCGAACCGGGTCCCGAGGACATTGCCTGCATCATCTATACCTCCGGGACAACGGGACCCGCGAAGGGAGTATTGATGCCACATGCCCACTGTTACCTGTTCGGCCGGCGCCTGGTTGAAAGGTTGTCGATGACGGCCGCGGATTGTCAATACGTTTGTATGCCCCTGTTTCACACCATGGGGTTGTTGCTGCAGGTGGTGAGTTCGTGGATCTCCGGCGGTCGCGTCTATTGTATCGAGCGGTTCAGCCCGAACCGCTGGCTCGACGACATACGCTCATGCGAGGCGACGGTAACAAACGCACTCGGCGTCATGCCCGAATTCATTTTCCGCACGGCTGAAACGGAACACGACCGCGACCATCGGCTCAGCCGTATTCTCGCCGTGCCCATTGCCGCGGATTGGGGCAGTGCGTTTGAGGAACGTTTTGGTATCAAGTTCTTTCAGGGGTATGGGATGACCGAAATCAACTTGATCTGTTACACCTCGGATGACGACCCCTTAACGCCTGGTCTGGCGGGAAAGATCGCCGATGATTTTTTCGAAGTTCAAATCGTCGATGCCGAAACAGACCTGGTGGTATCTCCCGGCGAGATTGGTGAGATCGTCGTTCGACCCAAAGAACCTTTCTGCTTCAGTCAGGGCTACTTTCGCATGCCGGAAAAGACCGTCGAGACCTGGCGGAACCTCTGGTTTCATACCGGTGATGCGGGCCGCTTTGACGAACGGGGTCGTCTCTATTTTGTCGACCGCATTCGCGACCGCATCCGCCGCCGCGGCGAGAACATCTCCTCGTTCGAGATCGAACAGGTCCTGAATGAACATCCCGAGGTTATCGAGAGTGCGGTTGTGGGTATTCGCGTGGATGACGCCGGTGGCGAGGATGAGGTCAAAGCCATCATCGTGACCGAAGATGGTGTCGACATCGATAACGTCGCGTTGTTGAACTACTGCGCGGAACACATGCCGCGATTTGCCGTGCCGCGGTTTGTGGAAGCCGTGAAGGAACTATCGAAAACGGCGACCGGTAAGATTCAGAAGGAACCCCTGCGCAAGTTGGGTGTTTCCGAACATACCTGGGATCGGGAATCGGTTGGCTACCAACTGCCTCGGCGGTAACCGGGTCTGGTGGCTTCGGGGTAACTCCTCCCTCGAGAGAATCGACTACCCCAGTGCTTTTGCTGCCTCCAGGTCCTCACGTAACGTACGTGCCGCGAACCAATACAAAATTGCCGCAAACAGGTTGAAGACCAGGCTGACCACCAAAGCCCAGCGTAACGAATCGGCGCCGAGATCCGTGGTAGCCTGAAAAACGTCGGAAAGGATACCGGTAAATTGTGGACCGATACCCATGCCGAAGATATTGATAACGAACAGGAGTATCCCGGAAGCGAGGGCGCGCATGCGCAAGCCCACCAGACCCTGGGTCATGGAGAAGGTGGGTGCAAGCCAGTAGGCACCGAGTAAATAAGGTATGACCAGACCCCACAACGCCACGTACGGCTCGTTCCAGACGTAGGCAAACAACGAAAACGGCAGCGCCGCCAACGTTGCAATTCCCGGGATCCACATATACCAGCGTGCGTCTTTGGCGCCGTAGCGATCACCGAGCCATCCGCCGAGTAAGGTACCGGCGATGGACGCAAAACCGAGATAAAACAGTGCGGTGCCCATCTCTCCCGTCGACATGCCGTGGGAGCGGCTGAACATCGCTGGTATCCAGAGGGCGACGCCGTAACCGACGAAGGCGTGAAAAGAACCGGCAACGGACATATAACGGAAGCTTTTCAGACTCCAGAGATGTTTCAACACCAACATCACCGGGGGAGCTTCCTGCTTCACCGCTATGCCTTCGGCGACACCGCGCGCTGGTTCCCGGACGGTAAATCGAACGAACAACGCCAATGCCACCCCCGGTAGACCGACGACGAAAAAAGCGGTGCGCCAATCGAAGAATTCGTTTATCCAGCCGCCGCCCAGGTTGCCGATCATGGAGCCGATGGGGATACCAAGCGCGTAGATGGCAAGTGCCGTTGCACGTTTATCGGCCGGGAACATGTCGGAAATCATGGAGTGTGAAGGGGGGCTGCCACCCGCTTCCCCCACCGCAACACCCATGCGGGCGAATAAAAGCTGAACGAAGTTCTGGGCAAGTCCGCACAACGCCGTCGCGATACTCCAGATCGCGAGGCAGGTAGCGATGACGTTTCGCCGTACGCCTTTGTCGGCCATCCGTGCGATTGGAATGCCAAGGACCGTATAAAAGGCTGCGAACGCGATACCCCCGAGAAAACCCATCGCGGTATCCGATGCGCCGAGTTCCTGTTTGATCGGTTCCAGCAGAATTCCGAGAATCGAACGGTCGATGAAGTTGAAAACGTAGACGACCACCAGTATGGACAGGACATACCAGCGGTAGAGATCGCCCGTTTGGCGCTCTGCGGCGACTGCTTCGCTCATGATTGTTTGTTTCGCGGGCGAACAGCCCCGCGAACTCATTCCCCTCGTAAGACGTTGAAGGTAACCTATTGTTCAGCTAATAACATGTTGACTGATACTGGATTTAGCCCAGGCACGATGTCGTCAGCGAACCAGTTTTCCGTCCTTGATCACCACCGCCACGTTTTCCAGCGCGGTGATATCCTGTAGCGGGTTGCCTGAAACTCCTAGGCGGTCGGCAATTTTTCCGGGTTCAATGGTCCCGAGTTCCTCCGCTAGCGCAAGCATATGGGAGGAGGCTACCGTTGCCGCATGAATCGCATCCATTTCGCAGCCATAGCGTTGCTAACGTAGTATCTTACCGTGGTGGAGAGACGAAAGGCAGATGAAAACAGAGCTGCAGATATTGCTGGTGACCAAGGGTCATCCCTTCGAACGCGAACCGTTTTTCAAGATTTTCGATGAAATGGACGGCGTCGACTGGACCCACGTCGAGCAACCGACCGCCCAGGCACTGTTCAATCGTGAGGAAGCCAACCGGTTCGACGCGTTTGTGATGTACGACATGCCCGGGATCCGGTTTGCCCCCGGCGGTCCCCCGAAATTTCTGGAGCCTCCGGAGCGTTACCGGCGGCAATTTCTCGAACTCCTGGAAGCCGGCCACGGTTTCGTTTTTCTGCATCACGCCATCGCCGGGTGGCCAGCCTGGGACGGCTACGCCGATATCGTCGGCGGACGTTTTTTATACCTGCCCGCGTCTCTCAAAGGCCGGGAACGGCAGGATTCGGGATACCATCATGGCGTGACCCACAACGTCAGCGTCGTTGCCGAACATCCGGTGACCGATGGCATTCCACCGTCGTTCGCCATCACCGATGAGCTGTATCTCTTCGAGGTTTTCGTTGATGAGGTCGAGCCCCTGCTGGTGAGTGACTACGAATTTGTCGCGGAAAATTTCTACTCGGCGGCCAAGGCCGTCCGGGAAGGGAAGATGTTCGACAACGAGGGCTGGTCACACCCCCCTGGTCAAAAGCTCATCGGTTGGAGCAAAACTCATGGCAACAGTCGCATCGTTTACCTGCAATGTGGGGATGATCCCGTCGCTTATGCCAACCCCCATTATCAGCGCCTGGTACGTAATGCCATCAACTGGGTCAGCGATCGTTGACCGGGCTGTCGGCCGTGTTACACCCGTGGGGTGAACCGGATCGGTAATCGCGACATACCCCGCAGCAGTACGTTGGGTGCGTAATAGAGTTCATCCTCGGCGCAGGCCAGTTCGAAGTTGTCCATTCGCTCGAGAATCACCCGGAACGCAACGTTGAGTTCCTTGCGGGCGAGCGCGGCGCCGATGCACATGTGCACTCCGTAACCGAAAGCGATGTTTTTCTTCGCGTTCTCGCGTTCGACGTCGAACCGGTGGGGGTTGTCGAAGAGTCTTTCATCCCGGTTGGCCGACGAGAAGCGGATCTGCAACATGCTTCCCGCGGGCACCGGCACTCCCTGAATCTGCGTGTCTCTGGTGACGACGCGCCACATGTTTGCCGTTGGGGTGGACAATCTGAGGACCTCTTCGACCAGGTTGTTCACCAGCTCCGGATTGGCCTTGAGCTTCGCGTGTTGATCGGGGTACTGGATCAGCAGGAGCACGGCTTCGGCAATCGAATTGGTGGTGGTTTCGTTGCCGGCGACGAGCAGCTGTTGAATAATGGACAACATCTCCGGGGTGTCGAGAGGCCGTTCGTTTGCGAATTTCGCATGCACGATGTCGGAGATGATGTCGTCCT
>JAPUJX010000192.1 GCA_027295975.1 Gammaproteobacteria bacterium | reverse complement strand
CCCACAGGTCCGGTAGGTCCGCCAACATCGATATGACCTCGTGGGCTTCAGACTCCAGGGTCTCGCCGGGTACATCCAGCAATTCATTGGTGCTGAATCTCACCGCTATGCCGCAAGTCTGGCCGATGGCCTCTTTCATTTCCTCGAGGATCTCACGCAGGAGGCGGACGCGATTGTTCAGGCTGCCGCCGTATTCGTCGGTGCGCTTGTTCAGCCACGGCAGCAGGAACTGGTACGGTCCATAACCCATGCCGGCATAAACGTAGACAATGTCAAAACCCGCCGATCGTGCGCGTTTTGCCGCGTCGACGTACCAGCCCCGAAACTCGCGGATATCCTGTCGACTCATCGGGCGGGAACTTACCAGGCTGATCCAGCCCGGGTATGTCGAGTTATAAGAAACTCCGGAGGCCGACATTGGCGTCACGCGGGTCAGACGATTGCCGACCCCGCCGCCGCCATGCCATAACTCGACACCCGCCAGCGACCCGTGGCGGTGCACCGCGTCGACCATCAACGCGTGTACCTTTATGTCTTCGTCATCCCATAAACGAGAATATGGCAGCGGCGCGTCATCGGAACTCGGGTGAATCGAGCAGTAGCCGGTATTGACCACCCCCCAGCCGCCTTCGGCGCGGACTTCGCGCACCGCTGCACTGGTGTGAGGCTTCTGGTTGCCGGTCGCGATCGCGTGAGGCGTCTGGTATAAACGATTCGGTGCGGTCACGGGACCGATCTCGACCGGTTCGAAGAGAATATCGTAACGCGGGTTTCTACTCATGCCGGCTGCATCTCTGAAAAGACAGGATATCGCCGATGATCGCGTAACCGGTTTCGATTCTGCCGGCACCCGGACCAATCAGGGTGATATCGCCCAGCAGGTCTGTGCTGTAGGTAACCCCATTGGCGGCGCCGCCAATACCGTACAAGGGGTGAGAGGCATCCAGTTTAACCGGTTTGACGGAACCCTGAATCCGGCCATTCACGTTCTCGAGCGTTGCAATCAGTTTCCATCGCTGATTGGCAAGCCTCGCCGACTGGATTTGCGCAACCGTGAGTCCGCTGATGCCAATGCGGTAGACATCCTTCATGGTCATGTTCTGGCCCATTGCCAGGTTGGCCAGAATGACGACTTTAGCGGCGGCATCAAAGCCGTCCACATCGCCGCTGGGATCTGCTTCCGCGTAACCTTTGGCCTGGGCATCTTGCAAAGCATCTGCATAGTCCACGCCGTTCTCCATCTGGCCGAGAATATAGTTGGTCGTGCCGTTCAGAATACCCTGGATGCGGGTGACGCCGGCTGCGCTTAACATATTCATACCCAGTGCCAGGGTGGGCGTGCCACTCATAACGGTGCCCTCCACACCGATCGCGCCACCGTGTGTTTTGCTCAACTCCAGCAGTTCCGGAAAATGTAATGCTGCCGGTCCCTTGTTGGTGGTGGAGACATGCATTCCCAACTCGAGTGCCCGGATCATGTAGCTCAGTGCCGGCTCACCGGTCTCGAGGTCGGTGAAGGACAGTTCCACCAACACATTGGCACTGCTGTTTTCGATCGTCTCAATGGCGTCCCAACCTTTGTCGGAAGCGGGAAATTCTTTCAGGTCGCCCTTTTTTTCGAGGTGATCCAGTAAAACCCGTGGATCAAACCCCACGGGATCGGCAATGCTGCCTTTGGCGAGGTCGCAGATCGCGACGATGCGAATGTCGGCAGCAAATTTCTCACGCAGCAGCGAGGCCTTTTTCGACAAAATTTCTGCGAGTCCCAGACCTACGTTGCCAAAGCCGATCAATGCAAGATTATATTCCACGGGTGGTCTCGCCACGGACTCCCTAGGTGAGGCCGGTTGCATTGCCATCGTCGTCCACTTCGATGCGGACCGCCGCGGGCTCCCTCGGCAGGCCGGGCATCGTCATGATCTTGCCGCACCTGGCCACCACGAACCCGGCACCGGCAGAGAGGGTCGCCTCGTTGACTCGTATGCGGAAACCCGTGGGGCGCCCGCGCAGCCGTGCCGTATCCGAGAGGCTCTGCTGCGTTTTTGCCATGCACACGGGTACCTGCCCGTGGCCCGTTTCCTCGATGAGATCGAGCGCGAGTTCGGCGTTGCGGTCGTAGTCGACCCCATCGGCTCCGTACATGACACGGGCGATTGTGTCGATCTTCTCGCGAAGGGGGGCGGAATCCGGATAGAGGAATTGGAAGTTAGCCGCCTGTTGGTTCTGCTCGATGGACTCCTCGACCAGTCGTGCCAGTTCGGCGGCACCCTCGGGTCCCTTCTCGAACGATTCGTAAAGCGCCGCCCGCACGCCGTGTTCGCCGCAGAAGTCGACGATTCTCCGCAACGTGTCGGCATCGTCGTCGGGGAAGCGGTTTACAGCAACGACTGGCTCGAGACCGAACGCGCGCACGTTCTCGATGTGCTTCAGGAGGTTTCCGCTACCCCCGGCAGCCGTAAAACCGCCGTGGTACTCGACCGCCTTCTGGGTCGCGACGATCACCACTGCAGACGGCTCGAGGTTACCGATTCGGCACTTGATGTCGAAAAACTTCTCGGCGCCGAGGTCGCTGGCAAAACCCGCTTCGGTCACCACCCGCTCGCAGAGTTTCAGGGCGAGTTTCGTCGCGAAGATCGTATTGCAGCCGTGGGCGATGTTGGCAAAAGGACCCCCATGCACCAGCGCAGGCGTGCCGTGAAGTGTCTGGACGAGGTTAGGGTGGATCGCATCCCGAAGCAGCACCGTCATCGCGCCGTGGGCCCGCAACATTCCCGCCGTGATCGGCTCCTTGTGATACGTGTATCCCACCACGATCCGCTCCAGCCGATCGCGTAGATCCCGGTAACTCTGGGCCAGACAGAGGATGGCCATGACCTCGGAAGCCGGAGTGATGTCCACTCCGTCCTTGCGCGGAATACCATGAGTGACACCGCCAAGGCCGATGAAAATCTCCCGCAGGGCCCGGTCGTTGAGGTCGATAACGCGCCGCCAGGTGATGCGGCGGGGGTCGATGTCGAGATCGTTGCCGTGCTGGAGGTGGTTGTCCAGCAGCGCCGCCAAAAGATTGTTGGCCTTTTCGACCGAGTACATGTCGCCTACGAAATGGAGGTTGATGTCCTCCGCCGGTACCACCTGCGCCTGGCCGGTCCCGGTGCCTCCGCCTTTGATGCCGAAGTAGGGCCCGAGGGAGGGCTCCCGAAGGCAGAGCGCCGTTTTGCGACCGGCCTTGCGCAGGGCATCACCCAGGCCGATGGTCGTGGTCGTCTTGCCTTCTCCCGAAGGGGTGGGTGACATGGCTGTCACGAGTACGAGCGCGCCGTCGTTGCCGTCGTGGTCCGTGACCTCCGTCTGGGGAATCTTGGCGATGTGGTGCCCGTGAGGCAGCATTACCGCGGGGTCGATCCCTAGCTCTTCCGCGACCTCCTGGATGGGCCGCTTTGGGTAGGATCTCTCGATCTCGAGATTTGTCGCCATAACATGAGCTTCCGTATTGTCGGCTTGTCATGCCTCACTCGATTTTCCGAAGAGCCACCACAATAGTAAAAACTCCTCCAATTAGAACGCAGAGTTATCGTCTGTGTCCAGGGGTTTATACAATATACAACATTTTACCCAGACGGTGAGGGGAGTGCCCACCCGAGCAGGATAAAGTTGAGGAACGGGTTCAGGGAACTTTGTCGGTCTCCGGATCGAAGCCGATCCAACGGCCTATCAACCATAAATTCTATTTATTTTCAACTGGTTGTAAGGGGTTCAGGTGAAGCGCAGGAGTTGTTGGAAGGGCTCGCCAGCCGAACTGGAAGGGTAAGTTGAGAGTTACGAATCCGATCGCTCTCACGATGAGTTTTTTGAAGAGAGTAAACAATGTTGTATATTATATAACTAATTGCTCACCGATCCGCCCATCCAATTGCTCCTGATATACTTTGTCGACTGTGAATTCTCAAGGGGAATCTCGTGCCCGGAAATTTTTTCAGTTCTCTGGTCGAAAAAACCGAGGCCTTAAGGGACCAGGGGCTCTATAAGCAGGAACGATTGATCACCGGCCCGCAACAGGCGGCAATCAGTGTCCTGAACAACGGCGCCACGACGGAAGTCGTAAACCTGTGTGCAAACAACTATCTCGGACTGGCGAACCACCCTGAAATCCTCGAGGCTGCCCATGGGGCGCTTGACGAATTCGGCTATGGCATGGCTTCCGTTCGGTTCATCTGCGGCACCCAAACCGTTCACAAACAACTCGAGGAACGGATCAGCCGATTTCTGGGCACCGAGGACACCATTCTGTACTCCTCCTGTTTTGACGCCAACGGAGGTCTGTTCGAGACGCTTCTGGACGACCGGGACGCAGTGATCAGCGATGCGCTCAATCATGCCAGCATCATCGATGGCATTCGTCTGTGCAAAGCCAGGCGCTTCAGATATCGGAACAACGACATGACTGACCTGGAGGTTCAACTCACCGCCGCAAGGGACTGTCGAACCAGGCTGATTTCGACCGATGGGGTTTTTTCGATGGATGGGACGATCGCGGACCTCGGGTCGATCTGTGATCTGGCCGAGCGGTTTGACGCATTGACGATGATCGATGACGCGCATGGGACCGGTTTTCTTGGGGACAACGGCAGGGGAACACACGAATACCGCGGCGTTATGGGCCGCATAGACATCATTACCGGTACGCTTGGCAAAGCGCTCGGTGGAGCCTCTGGTGGTTATACGTCCGGACGCCGCGAGATTGTCGGCTGGTTGCGGCAGCGGTCCAGGCCATACCTGTTCTCCAATTCGGTTGCGCCGTTAATTGCGGCAACATCGATTGCCGTTCTCGATCTGCTCGAGAAGGATGCGTCCCTGCGCAACCGGTTATTTGACAACGCCGGATATTTTCGTGAACGGATGACGGACCTTGGCTTTGAATTGAAACCCGGTGAACATCCCATCATCCC
>JAPUJX010000191.1 GCA_027295975.1 Gammaproteobacteria bacterium | reverse complement strand
GTTCCATATGGGTGTTATCGATTCTGTGTTTCGGTTATGCCTTCCTGTACGTCCCGATCATGGTTGTCATCGCATTCTCGTTCAACGAGTCGAGCCTCTCTTCGGTTTGGACCGGGTTTTCCCTGCGCTGGTACGGGGTTTTGTTTGAAAACGAACAGGTCATCGAGGCCGCCTTGTTGAGCCTGCGAATCGCGTTCGTGAGCGCATCGTTTGCCACCGTGTTGGGAACCCTGGCCGCTCTGGCGCTCACCCGAATGGGTCGATTCCGGGGGCGGTTGCTGTTTTCCGGCTTGGTGGCGGCTCCCCTGGTCATGCCTTCGGTCATCACCGGCTTGTCGTTGTTGCTGATGTTCGTAATGCTGCAAAACGTTGTCGGCTGGCCCGCGAGTCGCGGCGCCACCACGGTAACTCTGGCGCACATTACTTTTTCTCTTGCCTATGTGGCCGTCATCGTGCAGGCCCGGCTTGCGGGCATGGACAGGTCCCTGGAGGAGGCTGCGATGGACCTGGGTGGCCGCCCCGCTCGCGTCGCCTGGGACATCACCCTGCCGATAGTGGCGCCGGGCATGATTTCCGGGTGGCTGCTCGCCTTCACGTTGTCGTTAGACGATCTGGTGATTGCGAGCTTCGTGTCTGGTCCCGGAGCGAGCACGTTACCGATGGTGATTTATTCCAAAGTCCGCCTCGGCGTGACGCCGGACATCAACGCGCTTGCCGCCATCGTCATCGGCGTGGTGGCGATCGGGGTGACGATTGCAGGGTTGATCATGGTGGGGCGATGGCGACATGCCGAACAACTTTAGCGCGGCAAGAGCCCGCGGGCCTGAGGTCAACATCGATGACGCTCGCCAGGATCCCGGGAAAATCAGATTGCGCTGTCGCCAAGCCATGAACCGCGGGCGTCGGCGCTTTCGATGTTCAGCTGGCCGGCAAGCCCGGCAGCGCGGTGTACGCCGATCTCTTGCATCTCTTCGGAGCGCATCATTTCCATCATCGCGGCGCGGGAGGGATACATCGCAATTGCCACCTTGTCCCACAGTTCCTCCACCTCGCCGAGCATCAGGCGCTCCACCGACGCACTGAACATGGCGCCGCCGCCAAACTTCTGGAGCAGTTTGGAGACCGCTGCGCCATAGATGGCATAAGCCTGCTCGCCGGTAAGGTCTGTATCGCGCCCGTCTTCGTATTCGGCACGGGTTTTGAATTTGAGCAGATTCACCATGTAAATCGGGCCGTCGGGTCCAGGTTCCAGGAAACCTGCCAGTTGCTCCTCGTTCGGGCGAACGCTGTTTTTGACTTCCACTCGAGTATCCTCCGTAACAGTTGTTGATGGTTGAAATCCCGTAGACGCGCGGTATCTCAGTTCGGCCAATAGATGTATTCGTCCCCTTCCTCATAGGGTTGCCCACCGTGTTTGTCAATCAGCTGGGGTGACTGGATGACACTTGGCCAGAGTGGGTCCGCCTGTTCGGCGTTGTGGGCATCCAGAAGCGCCTCCAATACTTCCACCCGGCCCGACAGTTCTACGGCCAGGTTGTTCCGCTCCGTGGGATCCACCTCGAGATGGAAGAGCCAGCGCTTGTTGTTCGGCAAATCGGTGCGAATCAACTTCCAACCCCGATGCAGAACCGTCTGTTGATAACCCTCACGCCAGAACAACGTGTCATGAGGAGCACCTTGAACTTCACCACGGATGTAGGGAAGGAGATCGACACCGTCCAGTTTACGGTCGCCGGGCACTTCGGCGCCGGCGGCGGCGGCAAAGGTGTGGAATAGATCAACATGATGAATGGGTTCGTCGTACTCGCTACCAGGTGGGATTCGAGCGGGCCACTTCGCCATATAAGGCACGTGGGTACCGCCTTCGAAATGACTCAGTTTGAAACCCCGGTATGGCTTGTTCACATCCGCTAAACCGATATCACGGGCACCCCCGTTGTCACTGGTGAAAATAATGAGGGTATTGTCCGTCAGTCCGTTTTCCTCCAGCGCCTGGACCACCCGCCCCACGCCGCGATCGAGTGCGCGGATCATGCCCGAGTAGACGCGCAGGGCATGATCGTCGATGTGTGCATAAGCGTCGTAGTCTTCCTTCAGGGCTTGTAAGGGGTTGTGAATTCCCCAGTGGGCAAGATAGAGGAAAAACGGGCGGTGGCGATTGTTATTGATGACCTTTACCGCTTCGTTGGTGTAGTAGTCGGTAAGATAACCCTCCGGCTCAAACTGCGCGCCGCCGTTGAAGTCAGCGGCATAACGTGCATTGGCCCACACCATGCGCTCGATACCGTCTTCTTCACGTTTTGCGTTGATCACCTCCGGGTGATCTTCCGGCAGGTAAAAAAGGCCCCTCATGTACAGGCTGTCGTTGAATCCCTGATCCTCCGGCCGCATGCCGTTGGTACCTCCCAGATGCCACTTGCCGATGTGCGCGGTGTAATAACCCCTGGTCTGTAAAACTTCGGCGATCGTCGTCTCTTCCGGCGGCATGCCCAGCTGCGACATTTCGGGCATTGCGCTCAAGCGTTCGTGATTGATGAAGGAGGGTAACGCGGGTTTTTCGAGATCCTGCATCCATTGAAATATGGTGGCGCCGGATTTGAAAAAAGGCGTGAACTCGAATCCGAAGCGGGTGGAATACCGCCCCGTCATGATGGTTGCCCGGGACGGCGCGCAGACCGCGTTGGCCGCATAACCGTTGTTGAACACAACACCATCGCGGGCGAGCGCGTCGATGTTCGGAGTCAATACGCTGCCGTCACCGGCTCCGCCGTTATACAGCGAAACGTCGTTGAAACCCATGTCGTCGGCAAGGATCAGGATGATATTGGGTGGGCGTTCATCCGCGGATAAGCTGGAGGTCTGCGGCCCCCGGGCCCACGCCGTAGGGACGTTGGGCGGAATCGGATCCATCAGTTCGCGGACCTTGGGCAGCCCCCAGACCAGTAATTCGATGCGGTTCTGCCATCCCACATAGGCGGTTATGCTGATGACAACGAGTACGAGGGCAAGGTTTTTCACGGCGGTCTCGCGAAATCGAAACGGCCGTCATCCTAGCAAAAACGCTGGTTGCTTATCGCATCCGGCGCGCGGCATCTCGTTCGGCGACCAGGGCTCGGACACGAGGGATCAACTCCTCTCCATATTCAATGGCGTCCGGCAGCGGATCATAACCTCGAATCAACAGACTGCTGGCACCGAGGTCGTAATAGGCAACCATCGCCTCGGCAACGGTTTCCGCGGTGCCGACCAGTGCGGTCGAATTACCTCGGGCTCCCGCGGCTTCAGCCAACGGGGTGTATAAACAGGTATCGTGAACTTCTTTCGCACCGGCAGCTTCCAGCAGTCGCTGTGATCCCACGTTTTCGGGTTTTGCCAGTTTGCGATCTCCCACCCGCTGCCTGATTTGTGCCAGTATCTTCCTCGCACGGTCCCAGGCTTCGCCTTCGGTCCTCGCGAGAATCGGGCGCGTGGAGACACTGAAGGTGATCTCGTTGCCTTTGGCGGCCCCGCGCACCCGACCGATGAATGCCGTCGTATCCGTCAGGGGCTCACCCCACAACATGAACACGTCGATGTACGGCGCGAGGCAGGCAATTGCGTCATCCGACCCGCCGCCACCGTACAACGGTATGCGCGGTTGTTGCGCACAACGGATATCCGAATAGGCCTGCTCCAGCTGGTAGAACTCCCCCGCATGGTCGAATGGTTTCGTCTCGGTCCAGGTTTGCGTGAGGATTTGAAGGTATTCTTCGGTTCGACGATAACGTCCCCGATGATCGACGTGGTCGCCGTCTCTGGCTTGATCCGCATCGCTGCCGCCGGAGATCAGATGACAGGCTAATCTGCCGCCGCTCAACTGATCCAGGGTGGCCATCTTGCGCGCCGCCAGCGTTGGCGCGACGAAACCTGGACGGTGAGCCAACAATAATCCCAAATGGTTGGTGACCGACGCTGCATGGGCACCGACGAGGAACCCGTCCGGCGCATCCGAAAAGTAACCGATCAATACCCGGTCGAAGCCTGCGTTCTCGTGGATCTTCGCGGTTTCCGCGACCACGTCCGCGGCAAAAGACGGCCCGGTGGGTGGGATGATTTCCGACGCGACCCGTGGCGCTATCCAGCCAATAATTTCAACAGGCACTCGCGGCACCCCCGTTTCGTGTTGATTTACCGTTCAACCTGAAGCCGATCTAGACCAATTTAAGAAAACTCCCGGCTCTGCCGGGGAGGCGCAACAGTTTGACATTTCCGGGAGTCCCATGACGAACTTCCTAACGTGAGCCGCCAAAGCATCACGACAGAGAGTCAATCATGAGACAAGATCGGAGTTTAAGTCACAGTCGTTAGGAGTGTAAGTATCAGTGTGTTGCAGCAATGCGGTCGATCGGATCAGGGATGAATCTGGTGGGCGCATGAGAAGCTGCGTGAGAGATGGAGGATTATGTCCCTCCGAAGTCCGCCAGCATCTGATGTCAGATCACGTGCCTTGCCCCTCAGCGTGCGCACAGTCATTGCTCAGTAGTCTGTGAGTCTATCCCTAAAAACACGCTTCCGCGGAATCGCTTATGGAATGAGAATCATTCCCAAAGGAGCAGCTTTCACCATGATCTCCGATGAAAGCGGACACAAAATCCTATGCTTTCAAGATCAAAAACGGCTCCAATTGCCGACATTCTACGGATCAAACAAACAGAATTGATTGCCTTCGGGATCGAGCAGAACGATGTGATCGTCCTGCTCTTCGCGGACATTGGAAACAACGAGGGGTTAGCCCGAATTGCGCGGCAACGGTTCTCGAACGCTTGACGCCGACCTAATACCCTGCTGACGAACACTATGCCTCCACACAAGCTGGATTCAAGTGATGAGCGAAAAGGTTGCCAGCTACTCAAAGTTGCGGCCAAATGTTACATCACGCCTTGCTTTCCAACGAAATAAGGAAATCTGAACATGCCAGTTTCGGACCACGTCGATTTAGACCAATTCATGGACGGACTCAAGCGCAGGAACCCGGGCGAAAAAGAATTCCACCAAGCAGTTTATGAAGTTGCCTCAAACGTGTTCGACTACATTTCGGATAAGGAAATTTATCACGAGACGCAGATCCTTCGCCGTATCGCAGAACCGGATCGCATCATCAGCTTTCGGGTGTGCTGGGAAGATGACAACGGCATGATCCGTGTCAATCGTGGTTATCGAGTACAGAACAACAATTCGATCGGGCCGTACAAAGGTGGATTGAGGTTCCACCCAAGTGTCAACCAGAGCATTCTCAAATTTCTGGCTTTCGAACAGACGTTCAAGAACAGTCTAACGGGCTTGCCAATGGGTGGCGCTAAAGGCGGCTCGGACTTCAACCCAAGAGGCAAATCCGATAACGAGGTCATGCGTTTTTGTCAATCATTCATGACCGAGCTCTATCGCCATGTTGGAGAGGACATCGACGTGCCAGCTGGAGATATCGGCGTTGGCGCGCGTGAGATCGGTTATCTTTTTGGACAATGGAAGCGCCTGACAAACCGTTTTACGGGAGTACTTACCGGCAAGGGGCGGGAATATGGAGGCAGTCCCATTCGCACGGAAGCTACTGGATACGGCACGGTGTACATGCTGCAGGACATGCTCAAGCAAGCGGGTCAAGACATCGACGGCAAAACGTGCCTGGTATCCGGCTCAGGCAACGTCGCCACCTACGCTATCCAGAAAGTTAACACGCTCGGTGGCAAGGTGGTCACCGCATCAGACTCGAGCGGGTTCGTGCACGATCCCCATGGAATCGACGAGGAACGGTTAGCCTATCTGATTGACTTAAAAACCAATCGTCGAGGCCGCATCGAAGAGTACGCAAAAGAATACAGCGTGAAGTATTATGCTCAAGAGCGGCCTTGGGGAGTCACGGCAGATCTGGCGCTACCCTGCGCGACGCAAAACGAGATCAGCCAGGATGCGGCACGCACGTTGATTTCTAACGGTTGCCAGGCAGTTTCCGAAGGCGCCAACATGCCTACCGAGCAAGATGGCATTCATGATTTTATCGAGGCAAAGGTACTCTTTGCCCCGAGCAAGGCAGCCAACGCCGGTGGAGTTGCCATCTCAGGTCTTGAGATGAGCCAGAACAGCGCTCGCATTACCTGGAAGGAAGACGAGTTGCAGAAGCTGCTTCAAGACATTATGGGCGACATCCACGAGCGTTGCGTGGAGTATGGCCGGATGGACGACACTTATATCGATTACGTCAGAGGCGCCAATATCGCCGGGTTCATCAAGGTGGCCGACGCGATGGTGGCTTACGGGGTAGTGTAAAAGGTATTGGTCGCGGTCGATTTTCACTAAGCCGTGATCACCACTCTCGTCCACGTAGACTATGTATTCGCTGGACGTAATTCTGAGCGATTGCCAACGAACTATTCCTGCTGAGATGTTTGCCACCTCCCCAAAACCCGCGTTTAACAGAATTTCAGCTGCCACCGATCAACGCGCTCATAACTGACTGCTCCGAGACGTTTGCCGTGTCTCAATGCGCTTGAGTCCGTCCATGAGTTGATCTAAATCGACGCGGTTCGATACTGCCATGTTCATGTTGCCTTGGTGTATTTTGGTAGTAAGCTCCTTACCATGTTTAGTGGCTCTGGTACCAGCCGACTCCCCTGATATTATTCCATGCTGTCGCCTGGTGGCAGGAATGACAATCGCGGACTTCTGCGTTCGGCTTACCAGCCACTGTAGTGCAAACCCTTCCGAAGTGTGGCGTACGATGACACGGAGGTGCGCGATGGCACTGCGCGCAGTCGGTCGAAGCGCTGGAAGGGTGACGATACTCGGCGATCGTCCAGCCGCTAGTCTCGTGACACGCTCCGCAATCAATCCCGAACATCCCACGATGCGCGTCGGTTTCCGCGTGGCATGTCGCG
>JAPUJX010000190.1 GCA_027295975.1 Gammaproteobacteria bacterium | reverse complement strand
GAAATGTCGTTGCAAGAAATGTCCTTTCATAACAATTCGTTTCCCCGTGGATCGTGACGCTGAGCGTGGGTCGGAGTAGGCTGAGGACTCAAGGGGAGGTGATGCAGAGGGTCAGACTCACATACGAGGCCGTGTTCCTTTCGGCTCTGGCGGTGCTCTCGTGTTTCGCCGGCGTGACCTCGGGCGCGCAATCGTCTCTCGACGTGCTCGATCGATCCGATCTGGAGGAAGGACAGAAGTTGTTTCGCGTGCACTGCGCCCGGTGTCACGGGATGAAGGGTCAGGGGGGTGAGGGCGCCAATCTGAATCGCCCGAGACTCAAACACGTCACCGACGACGAGACGTTGATCCAGATTCTATCGAGCGGGATTCCCGGAACCGGCATGCCGGGGACCCGTGGTCCAGGTGAAAAAGGGCTGCTGCAGATTGCCGGATATGTCAGATCCCTGGGACGGTTACCCAGGGAGATTCCCCCGGGAGATGCCGCGCGCGGCCGGGTCATATACGCAACGAAAGGTGGTTGCCCGGCATGTCACATCGTCAACGGTTCGGGCACTGGCATTGGACCGGAACTGAGCGACGTAGGCCAACGACGGGGCCTCGAATACCTCAAAGAGTCACTGTTGGCTCCCGGTGCAAACCAACCCAGCCGGCAGGGAATTGCGGCTTATCTCGCCGTGCGCTTGAAAACCGGCGCTGGCCTCATCGAGGGAATGCGCGTCAACGAGGATGCGTTTTCTATTCAGATTCGTGATCTCGACGGAACGATTCACTCGTTCGACAAGCGCGAGATCGAGGAGTTGGAAAAGGTATTCGGACATAGCCTGATGCCTGCCTACCGAATTGTGTTGGCGGAAGAGGAGTTGGCGGATGTGGTTTCATACCTGATGAGCCTTAAAGGAGAGTCATGAGAGTTGTGTTAACCGCCTGGTTTTGTCTGGGTGCGATTTCCGCCCTCGCAGATGGCGTTTCTTTCGAAAGACTGGTGGCAGCGGAACGGGAACCGCAAACTGGCTGATGTACTCCGGTACCTACCGTTCGGAACGTTTTTCTCCCCTCGACGAGATCAACACCGGCAACGTTCGTGATCTGCGGCTCATCTGGGCTTACCAGGTACGACCCTCGAACATCGGAGGAGCCGGGTTGGTGGAAACAACGCCATTGGTGGTGGACGGCATCATGTTTCTTACCGAGCCGCCGAGCACCGTAACGGCGCTTGACGCGCGCACCGGCAAGAAGCTCTGGACCTGGTCCCCGGATCTCGAGCAAGACGTGTTGCATATCGGATTCCCCCAGGTAAACCGGGGGGTGGCGATTCTCGACGACACGTTGTTTGTCGGCACCCTGGATGCCCACCTCGTTGCCCTGGATGCAGCTACGGGCGCGGTGCGCTGGAAGGTTGAGGTCGCCGACAACGCCGCCGGGTTCTCGTTGACCCTCGCACCTCTGGCTCTCGATGGAAAGATTATTGTCGGCGTGAGCGGAGCAGAAGCGGGTGTGCGGGGTTTCATCGATGCTTACGATGCGAAAACGGGTGAGCTGGCCTGGCGGACGTATACGGTTCCCGCGGATGGCGAACCGGGCAGCGAAACCTGGGGTGGCGAAAGCTGGCGAACCGGCGGCGGCTCTACCTGGCTCACGGGTTCATACGACCCTGAGCTGAACCTGCTTTACTGGATGGTCGGAAATCCCGCGCCAGACTGGAACGGGGATGTCAGACCAGGTGATAATTTGTACACCTGCGCCATCCTCGCCCTCGACCCCGATACCGGTTCCATCGAGTGGTACTTCCAATACACGCCTCACGATACCCACGATTGGGACGCAAATCAGATCCCCATCCTCTTCGATGCAAACCTCGACGGTCGCGAAAGGAAACTCGTGGCACTCGCCAACCGCAACGCTTTCTATTACGTCCTCGATCGAGAGTCTGGTGAGTTTCTGGTAGGGAAGGAATATTCGAAACAAACTTGGGCCGCCGGTCTCGACGGGACCGGTCGACCCATTCTCTTGAGCGGCACCGAGCCAACGAAAGAAGGCACGTTGATCTGGCCGAGCCTGCAGGGTGCAACAAACTGGTTCAGCCCTTCGTACAGCCCATTGACTGGTCAGTTTTTTGTGGCGACGCGGCTGATGGGTTCGATCTACTACAAGGCCGATGTGGAGTACGAGGCCGGGAAACCCTTCCTGGGTGGTGGTGAGCAGGCGCTGTCCGGTGACCAGGCAGCGGGTGCCATACGTGCGCTCAATGCGCTTACCGGCGAGCGGCAGTGGGAGTTTCCGTTGCAGTCGCCTCCCTGGGCCGGGGTCATGGCTACCGCTGGAGGGCTGGTGTTTGGCGGGAGCAATGAAGGGAATTTTTTCGCATTGGATGCCGGGGACGGAATTCCGCTGTGGAACCTGCAGGTTGGCGGTGCCGTGCGCACCAATCCGATGGCGTTTGCCGTCGACGGTCGACAGAGGGTGGTAATTTCCGCCGGCCGGACTCTTTTTGTGTTTGGATTACCTTGGCGCGAACCAGAAGAATAACTTTTCGATTGCGCTATTTGAGCCGTTCTGTGGCAGAGTGCGCGCCCGGTAATTTTTTGAAAAGGTGATGTGATCGGTTTGGGTCATGAATCCGAAATGGCAAACATGAACCCGATCTTGATTTTGTTGGCAGTTCTGTTCTGGCCTGCCACCGCATCTGCTCACGGTGGAGTTGTCTTCGAGGAAGACGTCTGCGTGCTCGAGATAGGTTTTCTGCAGGCCCATTTCACGGGATACCAACCCCAGTCACGTGGTAGCGAGGAGTTCTGTGAAGATCTCCCCGACCTGGGAGACAGCGTTTTCGTCATCGACTACCTGCACGAGTTTTTGAAAGAAATGCCGGTCGATTTCCGAATTGTCACGGACAGCCAGAACCTGGGAATGTATGCAAAATGGGAGGATATCGTGAATCTCGACGATATCGAGGGCGATACCGTCTTTTACCAACCGCCAACCAGATGGAGGGACGGCGTACTCAACGTCAGCCACGACTTTACGATTTCGGGTGGTTATATCGGTATCGTCACCGCGCAACACCCAACGGAAGACAAGTTGTACAACGCGGTGTTTTTCTTCCATGTGGGTGCCACCGACTACGGTTATTTTCCACTTTTCCTGGGGTTCGCAATATTCGCGCAGCTTGTGTACTGGTTCAACAAAGGCGTGTTCAATCGTTTTATCCCCCGAACCGCCAGGTGAAAGGGTGTTGCTGATCGTGCGCATGCGCTGGTTGTTGCTGATCGCGTTATTCGGAGCGGTTCTGTTCGTACCTCCGGGCTGGCTGCCCGACCCGATACGTTTGCAGCTGGCACAATGGCTCGGTGCCGGCGACTATCAGGCCTTGCCTGCGTCGGTGCGGGTGCCTTATGCGGATGCCGAACAACCTTGCCCCGAAGACCTTCTCGGCTGGCGGGAAGCTCAGCGCATCGAAGGGGTAGACATCCGCGCCGCTGCAACATGCCTTGCCGACAATCCCCACGTGGTAGCGGCCGTGGTCCGTGGCACGAACAACGTCTCCACCGAAACGCTCATGAAAAGTGGTCTGGCGCCGGATGCGGTTACCAAAGGCCGCGATCTGGACGGGGATGGAGATCCCGATGAGATCCACATTCGCCTGGAGGTTGTCGAACTCAACGGTGGTTCGCCGGAACAGGCGGAACCGGTCACGCAGTTTTCTATCGCGCCGGGTATTCGACCTGGATTCTGGGTGTTCGCGCCCAAAACTTTCGGAATGGCGACGGAAAATTTCGAATCGCCCAGGGCCCGTACCATCCTCCGTTTGCCGTCACCGGCAATACGCGTGGAGCAGGGTGACAAGATACTCATCACCCTGGAAAACAGCCATTACATGCCGCATACGCTACATTTCCACGGTGTGGATCATCCTTTCCTGGATAGCGACGGCGAAGGCAACGACGGCGTGCCGATCACCAGCGAAATACCGGTCATGCCGGGAAATGCGCGAACCTACAATCTCGAACCGCGACAACCCGGCACCATGTTCTACCACTGTCATGTTCAACCCCACGTTCACATCATGATGGGCCTGCAGGGGCTTTTTGTGGTTGAGGAGAATCGCCCGGACAACTGGTTGCAGACCCTCAACGTGGGTGCGGGACAGGTGCGGGTGCCTTCTCGGGCCGTTCGAGAATCGTTCGACAGGGAATACGACCTGCAGTATCTGGATATCGATCGAGAGCTGAACGAGATAATACAACGGTACAACGATCCGCGGCTCATCATCGAGCAGATGCATCGCCGTTATGATGTCACCGATGCAAAAAGCGATTATTTCACCCTCAATGGCCGTTCGTTTCCTTATACGTTTCGCGAGTCGCTGGTGATTGTGAAACCCGACGAGCGGATCAAGCTGCGCATCGTCAACGGCGGTAGTAGCGGAATCGCGTTGCACACCCACGGGCACAAGGCAACGGTTACCCACTTCGACGGGATCGCAGTGCAGCCGGCCGCACGAATCACCCGTGATGTGGTGTGGATAGCCACCGCGCAACGCGTGGATCTGGCTCTCGAAACCACCAATGATGGTTTGCACTCGTATGGCAGTGGCGTGTGGCTGCTACACGATCATCAAGGTAAAGGCGTGACGACGGACGGCATTGGCCCGGGGGGTAATCTGAGCGCCATCGTTTATGAAGAGTTCCTCGCGGACAACGGCTGGCCGAATACATCGGGAGTTTCGTTCGCGCCGTATTTTTCCGAGGCCTATTACGCTAAGGAGGTTCCGGTCTGGCAGAGTTACGATCCAAGGGGCCTGATATCAGCCGCGGGTACCAGTTATTGGGCGCTGATTCGTCTCGTTGGCGCAGGATTGTTTCTTGGAGCGCTTGCGGGGGCACTGGCGTTTGTAGTGTGGGGCAGGCGAGGTAGGGTCAAGTGATGCGCGCCACGAATTTATCGACGCTCCTGGTCATCATGCAGATCATGGGATTTCAGATGGTTTACGCTGCCCAACCGGTGGGTGCAGCCACCGCATCGGAGGATCTTCGTCCTCAACATCGGATGGGGGAAGGGGAGGGTCATGGCGGCCATCACATCAGCCTTGGCCCCAGCGGTTCGGTGATGAACTCGAACACCTCCCAGCTACCCCGGGACTGTACGGAAATCGGCGCAGAGCAAACGTTTACCGTTTACGCGGGTGTGGAGTTTGCCGCGGATTACCCCGGGTCCACCTACGGCATGAGTCAGCACGAGTATTTGGTGGAACCCTGCAGCCTCGTGACGGTCACCTTCGTCAACAAAGACCAGGTTCGACACCAGTGGATGATTCATGGGCTGCCGAAGTATCTCTATAAACAGGGTATGTTCCATCTGGAAGCGGCCGGTGGTTTCAGCCAGACGGGTTCGTTCATCGTGCCGAGTGATGATCGCACCTACCTCGTTCACTGCGACGTCCCGCAGCACATGGAAAAAGGCATGAAAGGGCAGTTGAAAGTTGGCCGCGGCGACGGCGATTTGTGGAGCGTGCCGGGAGTGAGCGACGGGCTGTACAGGGATAGTTATACCCCGCATTACGCTGGCATCTTGTTCATGATGTCCATGGCTGTGGGGATCGCGCTGGTCTGTGTTCTGTATGGGATCTCAGGAAGGGAATGAGCCAATTTACCCGTCAAACAGAAAAGTGGCGAACGGCATTTGAGAACTTGTCGGGATCTATGTTACGCCCGCACAGAACCACCGCTACACTTTGACCGTTCAACTCGGTTGTTTTCTTCAGGCAACCTGCCAGCGCAACTCCGGCCGCGCCTTCAACGACCCAATGTTCCCGTTCGGCGATCAGTCCCATGGCGTTGGCAATTTCAGATTCCGAGACGAGCACGTGTTCGTCGATGAGGCGCCGACATGCCTCGAAGGTGATCGTGTCTGGCTCGATGCCTCCGGCTGTCCCGTCCGAGAGGGTCGGCAGTTCGGTTACGTCGAAAATGTGTCCGGCTTGAATACATTCGTGCATTGCCGGGGAGTTCCGCGGCCAACATCCGTAGATGCGGATATGACGATTGTATGCCTTCAGATAGGTGGCCATACCCGTTATCAGCCCGCCACCGCCGACAGCGATAAAAACCGCGTCCAGTCCGGGGTGCTGCTCTGTCAGTTCCTTCCCGATCGTACCTTGCCCGGCAATGACCAGGGGATCGTTGTAGGGAGAAATGAATACCTGCCCCGAGGATTCTGCCGCCCGGCGGGCCATTAGTTCGCTCTCGAGACCGCTACCGGGAACCTTCACCAGTCGAGCACCAAGAGCCTCGATGGCAGCGAGCTTCATGGGTGAGGAGTTCTCGGGCACGTAAACGGTAGCAGCCGCACCGGTAACGTTTGCGGCTAACGCCACCCCCTGGCCGTGGTTGCCCGTTGATGCGGCGACCACGCCGTGGATTATCTGTTTGTCGTCCAGCGCCATCAACCGGTTCATGGCCCCGCGCAATTTGAAAGACCCGGTTTTCTGGAGATGTTCACACTTCAGCAGCAGTTCGAAATCAGCACGGAGGGTGGAACGTTCCAGGGGCGTGTTGCGGATATGCGCCCCGATACGTGCTGCGGCACGGTCGATATCGTCCGGGGATGGAAATGGCGAGCCGGGGATTGGCATATGTCAGCACTCGGGTGTCAAACTTCGCCGCGAATATAATGCTGAAGCTGATCGATGGTGTCAGCCTGCTCGTCGATGATCTCGGAAAACAGGTCACGCAACGAGAGCATGCCGACGACTTTCCCGGCATCCATGACCGGGAGATGCCTGATGTGATGATCCTTCATCAGCATCACACAATCCGCGATCTGATCGTGGGGGGTTACTTCAATCACATCGTACGTCATGATTTCCGAGACATGGGTGTCCTTGGACGAACGATCTTTCAATATCACTTTGCGGGTGTAGTCACGTTCGGAAACGATGCCCACGAGCTGGTCGTTCTGCATGACGAGAAGCGCCCCGACCTCTCGTTCCGCCATAGTGGCAATGGCGGAAAATACCGTATCTGCAGGCACCACGGACCAGACCGTGCCCGTACCTTTATGGCGGAGTACATCGCTGACACTTTTCATGCTTGATTGGCGCGATTGCCCCTCCTGTGACGTACATTTGAATTCACTTCCGGACATGACCGCAAACATTGTGCGACTGGAAATCGCGGATAACAACCGAACAAAGGATCGATTAGGAATAAGCGAGTCGGGCTTAAGAACCATCAACGGCGAGTTCTGCCAGAGCGGCCGCGAGAAGGAATGCGCGCAACAGGGGGGATGGGAGTTTGCCCGGGTTCGCGCTTCTCGTTGATTCCTACCGCGCGGGCGATCGCCATACGCCCCACGCGCCGCCAACGCAGGAAACGCGCAAATGGGGCGAACGGCGAGGGTGAGGAAACGCATTCGGGCAACGCGCGGCAGCTGTGTGGGTAGTTCACGACGTATGTTCTCCATTTGCCTTGCTGACAGCATACCATCCGTCTACTGACAACGAGATGTCAGTAGACTCTTAGAAAAAGATGGAAAAAGATCATATTT
>JAPUJX010000019.1 GCA_027295975.1 Gammaproteobacteria bacterium | reverse complement strand
TATCAACGCGAGCACGCTTAGCAGCTTTCGCGATTAGCGCTGTTTTCCCGTACTTGGCTGACAGCCAAGTTGTTTACCTGACTGAATTTGTCGGCGCTGCTGGTTTCCCTTCTCGCGCATCCACCCGACAATCCGGCGTCTATCGATATGAACCGACCGAGCCGAGCTTGCGGTACCGAGGTGAGTAGATGACCAGAGCATTGCTGCTGATAGATATTCAACCTGATTTTCTACCGGGCGGGGCGTTGGCCGTCGGCGAGGGCGATCGAATTCTTAAGGGTGTGGCCGAACTGTTGAACAACCCCGGCTTCGACGTCGTTGTCGCCACCCAGGACTGGCACCCAGCCGATCACACCTCGTTCGCCAGCAACCACCCGGGGAAGACGCCCTTCGAAGTCATCAACTTATATGGTCACAGCCAAACGTTGTGGCCCGATCATTGTGTACAGAGCACTCCGGGCGCAAGACTGTACCCGGAGCTGAACTGGGACCGCGTCGATCTGATCCTGCGTAAGGGCACCGATAGAGCAGTTGATTCCTATAGTGCCTTTCGCAACAACTTCAATGCCGAAGGCGATCGACCCGCCACCGGACTGACCGGATATCTTCAGGCACGGGGAGTGACGGAGGTGGAACTCGCAGGTCTGGCGCGAGACTACTGTGTAGCCTGGTCAGCGGAAGATGCCGTCTCCGAGGGTTTTACCACCGACGTGTTATGGGACCTGACCCGCTCGGTGGATCCCTCCGGAGACAGGGAACTCGCGGATCACCTCGCCGACCTCGGTGTGACGATCATCCGACGCTGACCAGCCATCACATGAATGCCGACGTGAGCTGAACATCAGGCCGCAACCCTGGAACGTCATCCTGAAGCGCATTCACCGGGACTCCACGCGGAACGACCACCAACCATCCGCGCGGGGGGTGTCGAGAGATTGGCCGAGCTTCGCTGCGCGGGCGGTCCACGCCTCGTCCAACGTTTGCGCATCCTTGACTCGGCTGATCTTGACGGGATAGATCTTGTCGGCAATCCGAATTCGAGCTTCGGGAATCTCGAGCGCCACCGTCGACCAGGTTTTGCCGTCACAGCGCGCACAACTGAGGTATAACTTTCCGCCGGTAGACATACAGTTCAGATTCACCGAGTGCGGCAGCCATGAACCCACCTGGATCTGGCACAGCGGAACATCATTGGCAACCGACCAGTCCGACACCGGCCCCGTCACATTTTCGCCAAGCAACCAACCCCCGGGGATCCGTTCACACGGGCAATAGAAAAAATAGCCGAGTCCGGCAACCACCGCAACCGAGCCCAGGATCGTGAGCAGGGTACCGAAGATGGCGCCCTGGGAATCACCGTTGAACGGATTCATAAACCTCCAGGAACGTGGATTCACTGATGCTGATTATGCAGCAAAGACGCGGCCGGCTGTTAGACCCCGACGGTAAACGGCCGTTGGGTATTTGTCATCTGGTATCATCCAGGTTACCGGTCATGCACCCTGGATCTAGTTCCATGCTCATCGTCCTCATGATCGCCGTACTGGCATTGATATTCGGCCCGAGCATCTGGGTAAAGCTGGTAATGCGGGCTAACGCCACCGAGATACCGGATATGCCCGGCACCGGGGGAGAACTAGCCGGCCATCTCATCAGCCGCCTGGGTCTCGACGGGGTAATCGTCGAAAGTTCGGCGGCTGGCGACCATTACGACCCCAGTGCCCGTGCCGTACGGCTTTCACCCGGTAACTTCGAAGGTCGATCACTCACCGCTATTGCAGTTGCCGCCCACGAGGTTGGCCATGCCATTCAACATCACAACGGTGATCGCCATCTTGCTGCGCGCACGCAACTGGCACCGGTAGCCAACACAATCGCGAAGGTGAGCGTTTACGCGATCTCACTAGCGCCCGTGATTGGGCTCATCACCCGCCACCCGGTGCCCTTTTCTCTTCTGTTCATGCTCGGCATCAGTGGGCTCGTGGCGCGAATGGTTGTGCACCTTTTTACCTTGCCTACCGAATGGGACGCGAGTTTCGGCAAGGCGTTACCCATTCTGATCGAAGGTCAATACATCGCGCCCGCTGAACAGCAGATAGTGAAAAAAGTTCTGCGTGCCGCCGCGCTGACATACTTCGCCGCAGCCCTCGCCGACATTCTCAATCTGGCCCGCTGGGCGGCTATTCTGTTACGTCGTTGAGACGAGACCCGAACCGAATCGCCAACTGACGCTGCTAAAAGAAAGTAACAATGAGTACCAACTTCAGTACCAGGAAGAGCGTTCTATACGGAGCGATCGTTACCGTCAGCCTGCTGACGTTCTTCGAACTCATCGCCCGTGTGGCAGAGTTCACCAGAGAGCCATCTGAGTTGGTACGCAAGATTGAAGCGTCGAAACAAATCGACAGTTTTCGAATATTTGTTTACGGAGGATCGACAGCAGAAGGTCAACCCACATTGAAATTCGGTTTTGTTTCGCAACTCGAATTCTGGCTGCGGAAAATCCATCCGGAAAAAGTTCTGGAAATCTACAACTTTGCCGGAGCCGGCCGCACATCCGCATATGCCCGCAGGAAGGTAGAAGAGAGCATATCTCATGAGCCCGACCTGCTGATCATTTTGAGCGGCCACAACGAGTTTCTCTATCGAAGCACCGAAAGTGTACCGAACAAGATCGTTGCGAGCTTTGCACTGACTCGCTCTCTGGCCCGAAAGCTCGGCAGGATGCGGTTGAGTCTATCTCCCGACAGCACCCCGGGGCCGAACTACCAAGCTTACGGCCGCAACTCGAGCTTGTTCAAAGAAAAGGTTCGGGCTTACTCGGACAACCTGGCTCACATCGTGCAGACAGCACAAAACCACAACACACCCATCCTCCTGGTAACCGCACCTTCAAACGTTTCCGATTGGCCACCCGCCTACAGGAGGATCGCAAATAACGTTCACGAGGATGAACGGGAATCATGGGTTCTGGAGGTCGAAAATCTTCTCGCCGATAGGTTCAGCGACGCAGCCATAACAACTATCCACAAGCGATTGGCCACGTTCCCGGACGACCCGTTGCTGTTCTACCTGCTTGCCAATTCCTACGTAGCGGCCGGCGACTACGATCAGGCGAGATCACTTTACGTAAAAGCAAAAGATCTGGATCCGATCCCCTGGCGGGCTCTCACCGAGTTCAACCATTTCATGAGAGACCTGGCGGAATTGGATGGCGTCTTCCTGGCGGATGCGGAGAACAGTTTCGAACAGAACGCAAATCACGGTCTCGTGGGGTTTTCTCTCGTCGCTGACAATTGCCATCCAACACCGCTCGGTAACGCAATTATTGCCAGAGACATCCTCACGGTAATGAAACGGCAACGTCTATTCATAGAAAACGACCGTGAAATTACGGACGCGGCTATTTCCCTGGAATATTTCCTTTCACAGACCACAACGCCAGACACACGCCGACAGTTGGAATTGGCGCTGATTTTGAAGACTGCCAAGTATTCAATGAAGACACCCTTCCATAACTACAAAACATCGAGAATGTATCTTGAGAGAGCCCTGGCGATAGATTCTTCGAAGTGGGAAATATGGGTAAATCTGGCAACCCTGGCTTTTCTGGAAAACCGTATTGACGAAGGTCGAGGGCAGCTTCGCAAGGCGATCCAGTTACGCGGCGCCCCCATAGACGAACACGATCGTCTGCATGCGCCATACCTCAAGGAGGCGCTGGAGCAGTCCGGTGTCAACCTTGCGGAACTATAACAATCCTGCGTACGCAGGTCGAAGGGGTCGCCGTGGCCGGTGGATCAAGAGCCCTGTTGTCTCACACATCGGCGGAAAACTCTGATCCGGCTGTTATCCGAACCAATGAGCGCATAGGCATGATCACGCTCACGATCATACGAGAAATGATTAAACACCTGCCGGGGTCAATCGAAGAGTCCTCTTACGGAACACCCGGGTTCAAGGTGCGAAAGAAACTGTTTGCGCGACTGCACCAGAAGGAAGATGCAATCGTCATTCTCCTCAATACAGTTCGAGAACAGCAGCAGCTGATCACATCGGATCCCATGACATATTACATCACCGCCCACTACTCGGGCGCCGCCGCAATACTGGTACGTCCTACGTTAGCCGAGGATGAATTCTTCCAGATCCTCCAACACGCATGGCGGAGGGTAGCAAGCAAACAGGATGTCGAAACATACGAAACACAATCCGCGCCGAAGTGGGTGGCTGATTCTCGTCACAAACTACGACTGGAGAAGTCAGATGATCGAACTCACCGAAAATGACGACATCAAACCGCCGTGTCCACATTGCCCGGAAGCGGTCGATGAGCTTTGGTATCGCAAAGGCTCTATTATGGGATAGGGCGGAACCTGTTTTGCGACTAGAATCGGACTGTGGAAAGATTCCGCAGTGCATTATAGAGACAGGACAAAACATCGGCGAACATAGAGGTAGCCATATGAACAAGGTCAAGGAAGTCGACGTCTCTCGATTCTCTTTCAACATCGGCCGTGATCTTTCGGTGTCAACGGCACAAAAAAAACCTGGGCCTCCCGAACGCATTGACGGAATGACGGTTGGAATCGTGACAATGGATGGCGACGCACCCCACGGGGGTGAAGTTCATCCCGACGGGGATGAGATTCTGTACGTCATCTCCGGCGCGCTCCGTGTGACAAGCGACTCCAATCCAGGCGGTTTTCTCGAACTCGGACCGGGTGACGCATGTATCGTGGAAAAAGGCGAGTGGCATAAGGTGCAAGTTCTGGAGAAGACTCAACTTCTACATATCACCCCGGGGCCCAACGGCGATCACAGACCGCTGTAGGCGGTCACGGACCGCTGGAAGAAAGCTTTGAAAAATCGAAAATTCAGCAATACGGCCGTCAAAAACGTCTACGACAGTTACCCCAGGAAGATCACGGATAAGCTGCTCGTTCTCCGCGAGCTGATTTTCCGCATCGCCGGGGAATCGGACGAGATCGGTCAAATTGAAGAAACCCTGAAATGGGACAATCCAAGTTATCTCACTCACGGGCCAAAAAGCGGCACGACGATCAGGCTTTCTCCCGTGGGTCACGATGATGAGAAGTGTGCACTTTCCGTTCACTGCCAAACGAGTCTGGTAGCAGATTTTCGACAAATCTATCCGGAGCTTCAGTATGATGGAAACAGAAGCGTTCTATTCGACGTCAACGTCAAGTTGCCCCTCGCGACGATAGAACATTTCATTTCAGCGGCTCTGACTTATCATCATAGAAAAAGGCTTGGCATCGGAATTTAGCGTCCTGTCCGACTAATTCCTTCCCTGGAGCACAAATAGCCATGACGACGCGACGAGCGGCATGTAGCTGCGGAAATCTCAGATTGACCGCCCGGGGGGATCCCATACGAGTATCGGTGTGCCACTGTCATGCTTGCCAACGCCGTACAGGCAGTGTGTTCGGTGTGCAGGCTCGATTCTCAAACGACAA
>JAPUJX010000189.1 GCA_027295975.1 Gammaproteobacteria bacterium | reverse complement strand
CTCAGCCCCGGTCATGGGTAACCTGTCGGACCGCTTTGGCCGCAGACCCGTACTGTTGCTGTCTTTGTTGGCGTTCGGACTCGACTACCTGCTAATGGGATGGGCACCAACTCTCGGTTGGCTGTTTCTCGGACGTTTCATCGCCGGCATATCGGCTTCCACATACGGCATCGCCAATGCTTACATTGCCGATGTGTTTCCTCCCGAGGAACGCGCCCAGAACTTTGGTTTGCTGGGAGCCGCTTTCGGCGCCGGTTTTATCATCGGACCCGTCATCGGCGGCTTCCTCGGAGAGCTTGGACCTCGAATTCCCTTTTACGCAACGGCGGGCATTGCATTTTCAAACGCAATCTACGGATTCTTCCTGCTGCCGGAGACCCTCAAGAAGGAAAACCGCAGACCTTTCGACATCAAGCGCGCCAATCCTGTGGGGGCAATGAACCAGTTAGCCAAACACCCTGTGGTCATCGGGCTTGTAGCCGCCAATTTCCTCTATCTACTCGGCCACCACTCTCTTCCCGCTATCTGGTCTTATTACATGATCGAGAAGTTTTCCTGGGGGAATAGCGACATAGGAATCTCGTTGGGTGTCGTTGGCGTATTGATGTTGTTCGTACAGGGTTATCTGATCAGGCTGGTCATTCCAAAATTCGGTCCAGAACGAGTGGCCTACGTCGGTCTGGTATTGACCGCCGTGGGCTTCGTTGGTTATGCGCTTGCGCCGTTCGGATGGGTTATATACATCTTCATTGTTTTTGGCGCCGGTCAGGGATTTGTCGGTCCCGCCGTCCAGTCCATCGTTTCTGCCCGAATTCCCGCTGACAGCCAGGGCGAGCTTCAAGGCGCGATGGGCAGCATCGCCAGCCTGGCTTTGATCCTGAGCCCACCCATCATGACGCAGCTTTTCGGCTACTTCACCCAAGCCGATGGTTCCATCTACTTTCCAGGAGCAGCATTCATGGCTGCGGCGATCCTCACGCTCCTGAGCTTGACGGTATTCGCCAGAGTGCTGTTTCGACACCAGACAATCCAGCAGACGGGCTAGGCCTGGATTATTCATGAGAACATCACATGTAGCAGATCGCTGGGCTTTCGGGACTATTCTGGTTGCGGGAATCATCATCTGCGCCACCACATACGCAAGCGAAGCCATAGAACGATTCAGCGAGGTTGCGGCCAACACTCCGGCCGTCGATGAGTCACGCTGCAGCTACACCACCATAAGCACCAGTGCTTCCGAGGAAGATGTCCTGGAGGAGCGATTTACCGCCGACGAAGATGATGCCTGGCGGCTGGTGAAGGTGAACGGCATGGATCCAAACGCAGAGGAAATCGAAGCGTACGCCGATGCCGCACGACAACGCGACCGGCGTAACCATCCTCTGGCATTCGATCTGCAAAAACTCGCGCAGATGGATTCATTGCGCATGTCTTCGGAGGACGCCGACACGGTTACCTTTACCTTTCTCCTGCGCCCCGATGAGGAACGGGAAAACCAGGAATTCCTCGAGAAGATGCTGGGCAAGCTCATTGTCAGTAAAACCGAGCATCGTCCCGTTTTGTTCATCCTCGAATCCGCCAAACCTTTCTCCCCCGCGCCAACGTTCAAGATCAAAGAATTTCGCCAGGAGATGAGGTTCCAATACGACGGGACGCTGTCGACCTCGGTGGTGGTTGAGATCAAATCTCACTTTCTTGCCAAGGCGTTCATTTTCAAGACCATCAAAGACGACCGGGTGGTCAAGTTCTCGGATTACACATGCCGCTGAACCGGCTGCAGGCCCCGATTCGCGAGCTCCGAGTCGAGGCTGGCGGTCGCTAGTTTTCGAGGTAGCGAGATTTCGATCCGTTCGTTGCGGTTTTTGTCCCGTCCGGCGCTCCCTTACATACGGTTTACACTAGGCAATAGGGCGACATCCAACCCGTTCCCAACACAATTACTCATTAAATCAATAGGTTATAGTCCTTCCTCAACAAACCGAAATATTCAGCATGAAGTAGTTCCAAAACAACGGAGAACTGGTTAACAAACGACGCAAATCACATCAGTTAGGCTAGCTCGGAGAGTAGTTAACTTGGCGGTATAGGTAGGTATATGGACCAAAAGCAGAGCGAAAATGGGCCGCACAAGGTGCCCGTCCAGCGGCTCGAGTTCGGTATGTACATCACCAAGCTGGACCGCCCCTGGCTCGACACGAGCTTCGTTGTTCAAGGTTTTTACCTTCGAGACAAAGAAACAATGGAGCGATTGGCCTCCGAGTGTTCGTTCGTGTATGTGGATCCACGTCGTTACAAGAGCCAATACGCAATGCCGAAGCTGCGCGTTGTGGTATCCAACAACTCCCCCCGTCCCGCGCGCAACAGTCTCAACGTAACGAAAATAAGACGCATAGTGCCGCGCACACCCAAGGTCTACGAAGACAAGGTAGAAACCGCCGACGAACTAATTCCAGCGCAGACGTCAATCGACGATGCGGTCGCAATTTTAGAGCCCATTATTGAAAAGGTGCGATCGGCCGGCCGATTGGAAATCTCGCTTATCGAAGAAGCGGTAACTCCCCTCGTCGAAAGCGTACTTCGCAACAAGGATGCCGTGGCCGCACTCCTTCGCATTCGTTCTCTGGATAACTACACTTACTCTCATAGCATTTCCAATGCCGTCTGGGCTGCCATTCTCGGCCGCCATCTCGGCTACACGACCAAACAGATCAACAAGCTGGCCATGGGCTGCGCCCTTCTGGATGTTGGGAAAATAGTGATTCCGAAAGAATTGCTGATAAAACCGGGTCCACCCACCGAAGCGGAGTGGGAAATCATTCGTGAGCACGTTCCCAAGGGGCTCGCCATTCTCGACTCTTCCAGCGTCACCGATCGAGACGTGCTGACGATGGTCGCCATGCACCACGAACGTTACGACGGATCGGGTTACCCCAACAATCTCGAAGGGCCGTCGATTCCGGCATACGGACAGATTGCCGGGATTATCGATACCTACGACGCAATGATCACCAAAAGGCCTTATGCCGCTGCCTTATCGTCCCACAGTGCAGTAACCAAATTGCACCAGTGCGCGGACGTGCTTTTTCAAAGCGAACTCGTCGAGCAACTCACCCAGGCAATCGGCGTTTTCCCCACGGGTACGCTGGTGGAACTGAATACCGGTGAAGTGGGTATCGTGACGGCTCAGAACTCGGATCGCCGTCTTCGCCCGAAAATCACGGTGGTGCTGACGGAAAATAAAAAACGCCGGGCCCAACCCATTATTACCGATCTCAAGGAAACGGACACCGACCGTGACAAGGCGCCCACTGTCTGGATAGCGAAGGAGTTGCCTCAAGGGGCCTACGGCATCAATGCCGCCCACTACTTCAATTGAGTGACCTCCTATCCGCAGGATAGGCCCTATCCCCGGGAGAGGCCCTCACCTGAGAGACGCTCTCACCGACGGCGGAAGCCCAGCAGGGAAGCTTTTACGGTATTCAGGTGACCGAAGTAGACCAGCTTCGATTTGTCATCCGCTGCCATCGCAAGCACCACCTCCCGATCCCCGGCAAGGTTCACAACCTCATCACAGGTAAGCTCGAGGCGCGCCACATACTCGAGGAGGCGCTTACCCAGCGTATAGAGATGCATCGGCACCTGGCTGGCGCCAATCAGCGCCCGGGTGCCACAAGTTGCAACGAAGGTACGAAAATACTCCGGGCGTTCCAGATCGCGTTCTGAAATATCGAGCTTACCCTCCTCGACGATCCCAGGCCCCACCTGCAACGCCGAAGTGAACATACCGATATGGTATTCACGGCTGGCGACGACGCCGATGCTCTCACTGCGAACCCCTAGAATTCGCGTGTATCCGTGGCGTTGCAACGGGCTTTGAACCGAACCGTTTATCTGCAGCAATCCCACCGGGGACAGAGGGTTCAGTTCCGACACGAAACCGCTGCCGATGACCAGGCGAAGATCGAACCGGGTAATCGCGTCGTTTGCGGATACCCCCGCGAGGGCGTTTTTTCCTACTCCCAGCAACAAAGGTTCGAACAGCGCCAGATCGATTTCGAACATCAACATGGAGGGCTCACCATCAAGCTCAACGAGATGAGTCCTGACCCCGTCGGTTTCGGTTCGTTTAAAAGCCTCGAAGAGTTCCCGAGGAGCCATCGCCGGCCCCGTAGTAGCGGCAGCATCGAATGGTAGAAGAGATTCACCGGCGGGAACGTGAATGGCGGGTTTGCGCGGCGACACGCTGACCGACTTGCCGCTGTCACATCCAGAGAGAGCGGCAACCAGCATCACGGACACCGTCAGAACAATTCTACTCAGTAACGCCACCCACAAACTCCACCATCAACCTGACCTGGACACGCTCATTATTACATTTCAACGGTTAACTGAGTCAGCCCCAATTCGGTCTGGTTTTGAGGGTACAATTCCAACATTTCATGATATTAGTCCAACCAGCGAGTGATCAATGGCAGCCATTTCTCTTTCGCGCATCCTGAAATTCTGGGCAGATCAAAAACCCGATGACATAGTCATTTACCACGAAGGAACAACCATCACCTGGGCAGAGCTTGAAGCCCGTTCAAACCGTCTCGCACGCGCGTATGAGGATCTCGGCGTTGGCTTCGACGATTTCGTGACGATCGCCTTGTCCAACGGAGTCGAATTTTTCACTGCCTGTTACGCCACCTGGAAACTCGGCGCCACGCCTCAGCCGGTGTCGGCGAAGTTGCCAAAATTCGAGCGGGACCAGATCGTCGAAATTGCCGAGCCAAAACTGGTAGTCGGAGTTGCCCCGGGGGAGCATCGCGGGGTGACGACGGTTGCCTCGGGTTATGTGCCCGATCCGTCCCTTTCCGACGAACCGCTGGAAGAACTCACAGCCACGTCCTACAAGGCCATGACTTCCGGCGGAAGCACGGGCCGGCCCAAGCTGATCGTGTCGAAACATCCCGCCGCCACCGATCCGGACGCAGAAATTCTGAATTTCCAGACAGAAGGCTCCGTGCTGATTCCCGGGCCGCTGTACCACAACGGTCCGTTCATGTGGGCGATGGGCGCTCTCGGCAAAGGGAATCAGGTCGCCATCACCACGCGTTTTGATGCTGAGCAGACTCTGCAACTCATCGAGTCGCAAGCCGTGGATACGATCTACATGGTGCCTACCATGATGCAGCGCATCTGGAATCTGCCAACGGAAGTGCGCATGCGATACGATCTTTCTTCGCTTCGCACGTTATGGCATCTCGCTGCACCTTGCCCTGTCTGGCTGAAGGAGGCGTTCATCAACTGGCTGGGCGCGGAGGTCATCTGGGAACTATACGGTGGTACCGAAGGCACGGGTTCTACCGTTCTGGACGGGGTCGAGTGGCTCGCGCACCGCGGCTCCGTCGGTAAGCCGACCGAGTCCTGCGAAATGAAGATCGTCGGCGACAACGGTGAAACCCTACCCCCAGGTGAAATCGGCGAGGTATTCATTCGCCCCAAGAGCGGTCCCGGTACCACCTATCGCTACATCGGTGCCGAAGCCAAGACGATGGAGGATGGTTGGGAAAGTCTCGGGGATGTCGGGCATATGGACGCGGACGGCTACCTGTACCTGTCAGACCGTCTCACCGACATGATTCTTTCCGGGGGCGCCAACATCTACCCAGCGGAGGTCGAGGCGGCAATCGACGCCTGCACGGGGGTGCGTTCGTCAGCCGTCATCGGCCTGCCCCATACGGATCTTGGCAGCGCGGTGCACGCCATTGTCGATGTACCCGAGGGAAACCTGACCGAACAATCGTTGTTCGATCATCTGGCGCAACGCCTGGTGCGTTATAAAATTCCGAGAACGATTGAATTCGTCAACCAACCGCTGCGAGACGATGCGGGCAAATTACGCCGCAAAACGCTGAGAGAAGAGCGCCTGGAGACTCGCCAGGGTTAGCTAAGCTGGCAGATGATCAGTGGATGGCTATCGGGTTGATGATCATCTGAACCGCCCCCCGTACCTTGGCCTGCCCGAGCACAAACAGGAATTCGTAGGCCCCGTCCCGCACCAACGGCCCGGTATTCATGGTTTCAAATATGTAGATGCCGTTTTCTTTCAGCAGGATCACGTGTCCCTGATACGGGCGATCGGCAAACTGTGGCGGCACCACGTCGACACCCCAGGTATCGGCCCCAACGGCCACCACGTTGAGATCGGCAAGGTATTGCGCCACCTCTTCGGATTACCCAGGCTCGCCGGCTACCCACGCAGCGGGATCCGACTCCAGCTTGGCGTCCGTCCAACCGGTGTGGAACAAGACCACATCCCCTTCCCGGATCGGCGTGTTCTGACGCCTGGCGACAGCCTTGACGTCTTCAACCGAGAAAAACTTTCCAGCCTCCATTGCTTCGACGCCAAAATGGCCCGCCATGTCCAGCACCACCCCGCGCGCAACTATGGGCGGCACTTTCTCGATGCCCATTTTCGTCAACCCGGTCAATTCGGCAAAATCTTCCGCGCGGTTGCAGTTGTAATAGACACCGTCGGTTCCCAAATGGCCGAGCCCGTCGATCTGCGATCCAATGCCAAACCAACCAAAAAACACGTCATCGTTGTAGGTATTGATCCCCAACGGTCGCGCACCTTCCTGCTGCCCCGGTTGCACGACCATCAACGATAAGCTGCGGGGGGGAAACGCCGGTGTGCTGCTGTCAATGGTGATGCCAAGGCTGTACGTCTTGCCGGTCTTGATGAGTTTGGAAGCCAGCAACACGGTGTCGGCGGTGATGAGATTGGCGTTGCCAATTTCATCGTCCGGCCCCCATCTCGACGGTTGGCAGGATTCTTCCGCTAAAACACCCGCTGCGCCAACCAAAACAAGCATACCCACAA
>JAPUJX010000188.1 GCA_027295975.1 Gammaproteobacteria bacterium | reverse complement strand
CATATTTGTCGGCGCGCTTCTGGCCGCAATCATGAGCAGCGCCGATAGCGCACTGCTTGCAGCAGCCAGCGTATTCAGCATCAACATATTGCCTTTATTCAAGCCGCGGGCTTCCGATCGACTCAAGCTCATGGCGACACGCGTTGCCATACCCTTGTTTGGGAGCATCGCCGTGTACGTTGCTCTGGAAGTACAGGTGGTCTACGACCTGATCCTGGACGCTAACTCCGTCATATTGGTGTGTGTCACGATACCGTTCATCGTTGGCATCTGGTGGCCGCGGGCAAACCGAACCGGGGCGCTGGCTTCCATGGCAATGGGGTTCTTGACATGGTTTGCGACGATCCTGCTCGCACCGGAACTACCGGGAGATCTGTTGGGGCTGATGGCCGGGCTTCTTACCATCCTCATCGTAGTCCCGCTCACCCAGAAGATGGATCCACCCAAGCGCCTGCTGAACAGCGATGGTGAGGAGGTCGCATTCAAGGACCGTCTCGGTACCCTCTCTCTGTTCAAACCGGCCGGGTCGACGAACTGAGTGAACAGCCGCTCGGCGGCTGGTTGTCATTGAAGGTGTTTGGCCGCGAGGAGAGAGTCGGCTTCCAACTCTGAGGAACGATCTGCACATAGTTCGAGGAATTTTTTTCTCATGCCTGGCGTCCAGAACCTCCGCAGATGACTCGCGATCGCCTCGGCGCTTTCATCAAGGGTTTTCCCGGCTCTGATGTTGGCCGCGATGTCATTCGCCATTCGTATTAGATGTTCTTCCGACAAACTCACGATCTGGTGTATACCGAATGTCGGTCCGTCCGCACAAAGGCAATGAGCATCACTCCCGAGCGTTCCGCAACTTCGATCGCAAGCCGTGTGGGCGCCGACACTGCGGCCAACACCGCAATGTCGAACGCGCTCACCTTCTGCACCATCTCAAAGCTGATCCGGGAGGAAAGAAACACAAACCCGGCGTCTCGATCAAATCCTGAACGCGCAAGTGACCCAAGCAGTTTGTCGAGGGCGTTGTGCCTGCCAACGTCTTCACGCAACACCATTACCTCGCCCGTTCGATCACACCATGCCGCACCGTGCACGGCACCCGTGAGCGCCTGCAGTGGTTGATGTTCACCGAACGAGATACCCGCGCGCTGAATGGCCCGATCGGGGATTGGCTCCACCACCCCGACCCGTCGCAATGGCAGAATGGCTTGTTCCAACGATTCCGCACCACATAACCCACAACCGGTACGACCGGTGAGGTTGCGCCGGCGCTTGTTCAACTCAGCGAAGCGGGCGCTCGCAATCTCAATGTTCAATTCTATGCCGAGAGGATGTTCCTCCAGGTTCACCCCATAAAGCTGGCTCGGTTCAGCAATGATGTTTTCGCTCATACTGAAACCGAAAGCGAGATCCTCGAGGTCCTCCGGGGTCGCCATCATCACCGCGTGTGAGACGCCGTTGTACACCAACGCAACGGCACGTTCTTCGGCGACCACTTCTTCGATTTCGTGTAATTCCCCACGCTCCCAGCGGCGCACGGGTGTTCTGTTGTCGGTGGGATTCATCTATTTGCGGTGGCGCCGGTTACGTTGAACTCGGCTGCAGCAATCGTTGCTGGTTCCTGGCAAACGTTTTGTATCGTTGCTGCCAGCCCGAGGGGCTCTGGACTTTTTCGGCCTGCACCGCGGTGACTTTGTACTCCGGACAATTGGTTGCCCAGTCCGAGTTGTCGGTGGTAATGACATTAGCGCCACTGAACGGATGATGGAAGGTCGTGTAGACGACGCCGGTCGGCAATCGATCGGTCAGGGTTGCGCGCAGTACGGTTTCGCCGGCACGGCTAGTGATGCCTACCCAATCGCCGTTTTGGATACCCCGTTCCTCCGCATCATGTGGATGTATCTCGAATAGATCTTCCTCGTGCCAAGTCGTATTCAGGGTTCGCCGCGTCTGCGCGCCAACGTTGTATTGAGACAGGATACGGCCGGTCGTCAATAACAACGGGTAACGCCGGTTAGCCCGTTCGGTGGTGGCAATGTATTCGGTGATCGCGAAATAACCCAGCCCGCGCACAAATTGTTCCTCGTGCATGGTTGGCGTGCCATGGGGAGCAAGGGCGTTACAGGGCCATTGCACACTACCGACTTCGTCCAGGAGATCGTAACTCACACCGCTGAAGGTCGGTGTCAAGCGCGCAATTTCATCCATGATCTCACCGGGGTGATCGTAGTGCATCGGGTAACCCATGGCGTTGCAGAGGTCCATGGTGATTTCCCAGTCTTCCTTACCCGAGAGCGGCGGCATGACCTTGCGAACACGGTTGATCCGTCGCTCGGCATTGGTGAACGTGCCGTTTTTCTCCAGAAACGTCGAGCCTGGCAGCAGCACATGAGCAAACATCGCAGTTTCGTTCAAGAAGATGTCCTGCACGATCAAACATTCGAGGGAACGCAGCGCTGCTTCCACATGTTGCGTGTTGGGGTCCGACTGGGCAATGTCTTCACCCTGGCAATACAGGCCCTTAAATGTACCCTCGAGCGCGGCATCGAACATATTCGGGATGCGCAAACCCGGCTCGTTACCAATCTCAACGCCCCACTCGTCCTCGAAGAGCGTGCGCGCAGAGTTGTCGGATACGTGACGATACCCGGGAAGTTCGTGGGGAAAAGAACCCATGTCGCAGGACCCCTGTACATTGTTCTGGCCCCGTAACGGATTCACACCCACACCGCTGCGGCCGATGTTACCGGTAGCCATCGCCAGATTGGCAATACCCATGACCGCCGTTGAACCCTGGCTATGTTCCGAAACACCCAGACCATAATAAATGGATGCGTTGCGAGCTTTCGCAAAAAGCCGGGCAGCCGCTCTGATATCCGAGGCCGCAACCCCCGTGGTCGCCTCGCTGGCTTCCGGGCTGTGTCTCGACTCGCTGACAAAAGCCCGCCACTTGGTATGAGCCGGTTGTTCGCAACGGGCCGACACGAATTGCGAGTCTTCCAACCCTTCCATGACGATAACGTGCGCCATTGCGTTCAGGAACGCCACATTTGTACCGGGTTTCAACTGCAGGTGATGGGTCGCTTCGACATGAGGCGAACGAACTAAATCGATGGTGCGTGGATCGACGACAATCAGTTTTGCACCCTGGCGCAACCGTCGTTTCAGTTGTGAGGCAAACACGGGATGCGCATCGGTGGGATTGGCGCCCATCACCATGATCACATCGCTGTCCATGACAGAATCGAATGCCTGGGT
>JAPUJX010000187.1 GCA_027295975.1 Gammaproteobacteria bacterium | reverse complement strand
TGACGATACGCGGGCTGGTACCGACGCGCTTTCAGGAAAACGTCGGCGTGTATATGGATGGCATCGATATATCGAGTCAAGGCATCGCCTTGCCATACGGCTCCATGCTGTCAAACCCCTACTTTTTTGATGTCGAGTCCGTGGAAGTCAAAAAGGGTCCGCACAGCGCCATGTACGGGCGCAACGCGTCGGCCGGTGCTGTGTTGATCACCACCAAAGACCCGGGCGAGGAATTCGGGGGGAATATCAGTGTTGGAGCGGGCGATTTTGGTCGCACCCTGGTGCAAGCCGGCCTGAGCGGACCGATAACGGACAATCTCGGCCTTGGCCTGAATGGCGCTTATCAAACCAGCGACGGTTTCTACGACAACAGCATTACCGGCAATGAAGTGGGCGGTGGGGACGTCTGGGGGCTGGGCGGAACCTTGAAATGGCAAGTAACCAGGAACTTCTCTATGAGAGCCCGGGTTGCATACTCCGAGGAAGATCTCGATCAGCCGTCGCAGGCCTATGTTTCCCCGAACGCAATGGTGGCTGCCCCTGCCTCGGCCCTGGCGCCAATTGCACAGCCGAACCCTGCTCAGGCCAGTTTCGGCGTCGTGCGCTGCGAACCATGGTTTGACACAGTAGGCGGAACCGACTCCTTATATTGCGATACGCCAGCACCACTGGTCACCGGGGACATTCCGGACGCAGATCAACTCCAGGTCCGATTGAGCCCCAATGCCCTGGCCGGCGGTGGTGATCTGCCGGGCAGCGAGCTCGAGGTGATACGGGGATCTTTGCTGATGGACTGGACGCTTGGCGCCGGCACGATAACTTCGCGAACCGGGTACACGGATGCGGACACGCGGATATTCAATGATCGCGATAAATTTGCGATCCAGGTGACGGCATCGACCTGAGTCCGATCGTACAGATTCTCGATACCGATACGTCGACCGAACAGATCAGCCAGGAGTTGAGTTTCTCGTCTGCATTGGATGGTCCGGTGCAATTCACGATCGGCGGCCTGTATTGGAACGAGGAGGTGGACCAGAGCGATCAAAATCATTTTGCAATCGCGGCCGGGAACATCTGCATTCAACCAGATATAAGTCAAGGCGGGGCGCAAGCCCCTGCAGGTTTTAATCTTTGCAACGATAGTGCACCATGGTACCTAGCTACCCACAGCAGACCGATTACGCCGTTCATGGCGAGCCAGCCGGGCGTGCATGCCGGAAAACCGGTCGACAACATCCAACGGGAAACTGATCACTGGTCCGCATTCGGATCGCTGCAATTTGATATGTCGGAGGATGTCCTGCTGACGCTGGACTTACGCTATATCGACGAAGAGGTGACCTTAACCGGTCCAAACACCGATCCCGGTGCTGGCCAACAAACGACGTTTCAGATCGGCCCCGACCAAACGTCTATATGTGGCGTTTCGAACTGTGAGCCGTTCGAGGTTCTTAACATTTTTCCGCCGGGCCCGCCCATCATCGCCCCCGGCCCCCCCAACTTCGGCCCAAATTTCGTCGAGGACAATGGCGGCGTCATTGCCGACGATCCAGCCATCTATGCGGTGGCACCGACCTCGCAGAGGACGTTCAACAGAACTGACGACTACTGGGCGCCGGCTGCCAGCCTGGTGTGGTCAACAACAGACAATAGTTCTATTTACTGGTCTTTTTCCCAGGGTAGAACCCCCGGAGGCTTGACCATGACCCCGCTCAGAACCGTCGGTTTCGGCATTGATCCGGACCATAACGGCAGCCCGAACGAAATCGCATTCAATTCGGAGAGAATCACCTCGCTTGAGTTCGGTGGAGACATTTCCACCGTGAATAACACTCTTGATTTGAATGTGGGTTTGTTCTTCCAGCGGATCGATAACAGGCAGGTGGTTACCCAGAGTCTCAGCATTGACTGCGGCACCTGCGGGACCCCGCCGGACCCGACCGATGACGAGAATATTCTGGTTGATTCCATTGCCGGAGAAGCCCAGGTCGACGTGTTCGGCATTGAATTAGGGTTCCGTTGGCAGCCCAACGATCATTGGAACATCGCGGCTGAATACACCTACCTGAATAGTGAGTACGACAGCTTCTCGGTACTGTCGGACAATGCCAGCCAAATCACCGCAGCAGGCAACTGCCGGGCTATGACGGTGGGCGGGATTCCGACCTGTGGAATCGACTTGGCCGGCAATGAAGTCGCGGGTGTGCCGGAGAATGCCTTCATCGGCGAAATATCCTATATCGCGCCGTTGGCGAATACCGGTATAGACTGGTTCATCGCAACCAATAGCCGCTTCCAGGGCGCGCGCTTCGTCAATGCCAGTAATACCGCGTCCGTCAGTGATTACTGGATTTCGGACCTGCGGCTCGGAGTCACGACAGACCGCTGGGACGTGGTGTTCTACGTCGACAATGTGTTCGATAACGAAATCGTCCAGTATGCTTATGAGCAAGCCGATACGGCTCATTACCAGGCGCGTATAGGGGTTTGTACCTTTGAGATTCCGATCCCTCCCCCTTTCGATCGTTTCGCGGCTCTTTGTGACCCGGCCAACCCGTCCCCAAACCGACCCGCCAACCTGACCGATCCAAACTACCCGATAGCAACGATTGCTAACCAGCCCGACCCGCAGCGCTGGGGAATACGGGCGGGGTTTCGCTTCTAGGGATTTCGCGTTATTTCGCGTCGTCTGAGTGGTCTTTGAGCCCTGCCGGCTGATGCCGGTGGGGCGTTGCTCTCACCAGCAACAGGATCAGAGATTCCGTCCGCGATCCTGGATCGCCAACATCAGTGGCGCACACAACGGGATACCCGGAAGCATCAATACACGAGTGGGGGGTACGCCTACGCGATCAACTCGCCAGCTGCATCCCGGACTCTTTTTCTAGCGCGGCCTCCAGGTGTGCCGCGATTGCACGGATGGTTGGCCGCTCGAACAGGTCTTCCATATCCAGACAGCCCGTGTACTTTTCGTCTATTTGCTCGTAGATCTGCGCAAGAGCCAAAGACGTAATACCCAGCTCGAAAAAATCGTCGTCGACACCGACTACACGGTCGGTAATGACGGCCGCACAAATCTTGAAAACATCGTGTTCGAGTTCCGAAATGCGCTCATCACGGGTGGTGGCGCGGGCTTGCACCAGACGCTCAAGCGACGCCATGGTGGCGTCGAATTCGCCCGCTTCATAACGA
>JAPUJX010000186.1 GCA_027295975.1 Gammaproteobacteria bacterium | reverse complement strand
TCCTCGATCACGCCCTGATACTCGAACGGGGCCGGCCTGGTCGGGAACGGCTGCGTCGGCGACGGCACTTCACCGGGGATGTTGGTGTCGGTTGCGACCGGCCGTTCCTCAATGGGCCATATCGGCGCGCCGGTAACCCTGTCGAACGCGTACAGGAATCCTTGTTTGCTCACCTGTGCCAGAGCCTTGATGGGTATGCCATCAACCGTAATATCGAGCAGGTTCGGGGCCGTCGGAAAGTCGTAGTCCCACAGACCGTGGTGAATGGCCTGGAAATGCCAGACCTTCCTGCCCGTCTCGACATCTACGCACACGATACTTTCGGCAAACAGGTTGTCTCCCAGACGATGACCACCAAAGTAGTCGTTCGTCGGGGTACCGGTGGGCAGGTAGACGTAACCGAGTTCCTCATCGGCGCTCAGGTAGGTCCAGACATTGGCGTTGCCGGAATATCTCCACGAATCGTTCAGCCAGGTTTCCACCCCCTCGTCTCCCGCCTGGGGTACGGTGTGGAAATCCCACTTGTGCTCCCCCGTACGAACATCCCACGCCCGTACCCAACCGGGCACCGCCTCGCGGTTGATGCGTCGGTCGGCGATCGAAGAGCCGTGGATGACGACATCGCGGACAACGATGGGCGGCGACTGCACCGAGTAGAGCATCGCGTTGACATAGTCGCGTTTCGAGCGGTCGGCGCGCGGCAACCCCCTGGTGAGATCGATCCGGCCGTGCTCCCCGAAACCCTCGCACGGATGACCGGTCTTGGCATTCACGCAAATCAGGTCTCCGCTGCCAGTACCCCAGAACAGCCGCTCGTCGTTTCTGTCTGAACCGTCGGTCCAGTAGGCTACACCCCGCTGCCGCCAGGTGACCGTCATCGCGGTGGTACCCTCTTCGTAACTCTTCGGGTTGTAAACCCAGAGGGTTTCTCCCGTGCGGGCGTCGAGGGCGACTCCCTGGGAGAGGGGTGTGTTGAAATACAGGACGCCGCCGATCATCAGCGGGGTGGCTTGAAAATTCGAGAAGTTCGGTGAATTCTGCTCGCGATACAGGTTGGGGGTTTCCTTCTCCAATTGCGCAACGACGGCATCACGGGACGTCCACCACTCGCCTCCGTCGGCCGTTGTCTTGCTTAGAAAGCCGTCGACCGATTTCCACCGCCAGGCGATCTCTAGATCGGTGAAGTTGTCCTGGTCAATCTGGGCGAGAGGCGAGTACTTGGTGCCGGCCTTGTCGGCGCCGTAAGCCCGCCATTCGCCATTCGCGGTACCCTGCCCGGCCTGGGCTGACATGTTCGCGAAGCCGGCGAACACCATCCACGTCGCCAAGCTGATGTAAAGGGCAAACGCTCTGGACATGCTGGTTTCCTTGAAATTCGCTGGGAGACGGAACAAAGGCGGGCGGAAACCGGCACGTCCGGGAAGGCTGGCTGATCGATTCATGCGGCTATTGTCATTCAGTTCCAGCCAGGTTGTCAGCACCCATTCCACGTCCGGTTGCTGATGAAACCAGCGTGAGTCGTTTGTCGCCATGCTCATTGTTGCGGGCGAACGCCATCTACGCACGGTTGTTTCGTCCGCCCGCAGCCTGGGATCCGGGCGCAAAAACCCCGGGACAGGGCCCGCTGCTCCCCGGTATCGGCTTCGTAACGAACGGACGCTTGCGTTCTTCTGGCTTCCAGTTCCCATTGCCGCCTATGCAGATCGACTCCCGCCTTCAGTTATCGACTGATATAGTCTAGGTTCATTCCGCAATGCAATGTGAATAGGGAAATCGCCATGCTGTTTATTACCAATCGGGTACCGAAACAATCACACAGAAGTAGAGCGGGCCGTGACTGGACGTTTGCCGATAGCAACGCCGTCTCGAACTCGGTGTACTTTTGCGAATGGCACGAAGATGGATCGATCAAGGAAATCTTATCCAGGAAGTTCTTCACAACTGTCCGAGATAGCGGCCGGAAGCACCTGTTGCTCTACATTCACGGCTTCAGCAATCAGCCCGACGATGTATTCAAGGCCACCAAAGAAATGCAGAACATGGCTGACCATGACGTACTGGTGATCCCCATGATCTGGCCTTGCGACAACGATTTCGGAGTCGTCAAGGACTATTGGGACGACCAGAAGTCTGCTGATGCGACGGGTATGGCTTTCGGCAGAGTGCTCGGCATGTTTTACAAGTGGACCGAGGAGCAAGATCCCGAGAACCCGTGCACGATGCGGGTAAGCGTACTGGCCCACTCCATGGGCAACCGGGTGCTGCGTGAGTCACTCGGATCATGGGACCGTTACGACCTCTCAGAGGGGGTGCCTATGCTGTTTCGAAACACATTCCTGGTAGCGGCAGATGTGGTCAACGAAACGCTTCACCGCGGTAATCGCGGAGAGGTTATCTGCAACGCGTCTCGAAATGTCGTGGTCTACTACGCTTCGGATGATCTTGCTCTTCGTTCCAGCAAAGTTACAAACCTCAAAAACCGCATTGCATCGCGTCGACTCGGTCATACCGGCCCGGAAGATATGCGACTGGTCCCAGACAACGTTTATGCCGTCGACTGTGACAATTTCAACATCAGGTATGACACACCAAAAGGACACACGTATTTCCGGGAGGATGAAAATAACGATACCGGTGTTGTGTTCAGACATATCTCTGCATGTATAGACTCGGGGCGGGTCGAAGACGCAGATAGCAATCGGCGCTTGACCCTGAACTAGGGCCTTACCTCCCGGGTTCCGAAAATCCGGGAAAAGCAAAAGGCAATCTCAATTCAGGGCTCCAACGGTGCACCGACAGCGTTGAGTTTCTTGCAACTCTTGCGTCGGCCGCTCTTACAGACACGACGCCATTGAGCTATCAATTCCGGGGAGACTGGGCGACCATGACGACCATAATAAACCTGTTCATGTTGCGCGTTATCCCCGTGCGTGGGTGTTTCGAAATCGAACGAACCAACAAGAGCGTGATAAGCGTGCTCGAGTTCATACCAGTCTTCCGCAACATGGTGGTTGTGGTGTATGTCATGAGCGCTTCTGAACTCTCTTGCAAAATGGTTGTATAGCCGTTCCACGTTGCCATAGTCTTGCCTGAGGTGGTCACAACGGCTGCGGTTTGCATGTGCTAATTCATGTAGATGTTCTGCAGCTTCTGCAAGATGAAGAGAGTCGTCAGAAATATGACCGTATCCGTCGAAGTTGACCAATACCCGATCAAAGTGTCTGGCCCGTTCTTCCACGTCATGAGCTGCCGCCTCTATATGTTTCGCTTGGTGACAGCCCGAATCGTCTGCCTGTATCGACATAGCCGGTACGACTAACAATGGAACCAGAACTAACAGTTTCATCATTTTCTCCCTCGAATTACGCGCTGCGCTGCCTGGTATTTCGACAAAATTTAGGCCCATCGTTGCAAGCGACCGACGGGGTAGCGAGAACTGTGAATTAGCCGACACCCTTGCTTCCCGGCATAATATCAACCCACATACTACGACAAGTCGCATAGATATCGGCGGCCGATCGTGCTCCTCAAGTGCGGGGAATATCGGTACCATCCCAAAAATGACTCCCACCACCCGTTACCGATCAGTTATTAGACTCAGCGCAGTGAGTTGTATGATATGGCTGGCCCTGACCACAATTGCCTGTGGCGGCGGCGGTAGTAATAACAATCCGGTCAACACACCTCCTACGCCAACACCGCAGAATCCCACTATGGATCTAGCCACGACCAATGCACCAGTAACCCGAATCCTTGGGTCGGCTTCCACGGGTCGATTCGGCACGCCAGTGGCCGGCGGTTTCGACGTCGACGGCGACGGCTTCCTGGATTTTGGCTTATCAGCCATGGTGGCTTCCCCGCTGGGTCGAGCACAAGCGGGTCAGGTTTATCTCATCTTTGGTGATGGCACAATCGGTACCACGTTGGACACCGCCTTGGCCGATCCTACTATTCTCGTCATCGCGGGTGCAGGTGAGAAAGAAGCGGCCGGTGGCGAGATCTGGATGGACGACGTAACCGGCGATGGGGTCGGTGATCTGCTCATCGGGCGGTTCAACTATTCTGCTGGCGGGCGCATCGGCGCAGGTGCGGTTACCCTGATCGTCGGATCGCCCGAGCTTAGAAACATCGCCACCAATTCAACCATTCTGGACCTGGCAACTCCCCCCGCCAACATCACCGTCGTGGCCCTTGAAGGTGCGGAAGCTCTGGATCGGGTCGGTTTCTGGGTGCGCACTGGGGATGTGGATGGTGATGGAATCAGCGACATCGCATTCAGTGCGGATCAACGGGACACCAACGGCAGCGACAATGCCGGCGCCGTCTACCTGCTGCGCGGAGGACCACACCTCAGCAGCAGCACGATTGTCGATCTCGCAGATTTCGGGACAACAGCGTTCGCCGGTCATCTCGCAATTATCGAACCTCCTGCCGGAAGTAGTAACTTTCATTTTGGCGCAACCCTGGCCTTGATCGATCTGGATGCCAACGGTCGGGCCGAAGTGTTGAGTGCGGCGTCACTCTCCCGCGTTGGCGGGTTGCTCGAAGCGATCGGGGCTCCGGCGGGATCCGGCGTGCGGGTGGGTGGCAATCCGGGAGGTTCGCTGTTCATCTTCTGGGATGACAATCTACCCACCGGTTTGTGGCCCGCAGGTCTGGCTATCGGCTTCGATAATCCACCAGGATCAGTCTCTCGAATGGATGGTGCCACCCTCGCTGGAGGTGAAACCAGCGATCGCTTCGGTGAGGAGTTGATTGGTGGCGCTGACTACGATGGTGACGGAGCACCTGATCTATTTGTTGGAGACATTCGAGGAGACCTGCCAGGAAAAACGGACGCCGGTCTTGGTCATGTATTTTTTAACGCTGCAGAACTCAAGCAGCAGATGTTTTCAATCGATGCGCTTCCCGCCAATGTTGCCATGACGACCCTAGTCGGCGGCGGCGCCGGTAACATAAGCTCAGACACAACGCTGCACGGGGACATTGACGGCGATGGCTTTGTCGATCTGGTTGTGGCTTCCCCTTTAGCCGATCCCAACGGGCGTATTGACGCAGGCATCCTGCATGTGATCTGGGGTCAGCCCCAGCCTTGGCCAGCAACCATCGATCTAGGTCTTCCGAGTACCGGCGGGTTTGTCATCACAGACATTCTGGGTGCGCGCGGTGATCAAAGCGCCGATGACGCAGGAGATACGCTTATGTACAGCGGCTTGAGTGCCGATATTAACGGCGATGGGTTCGACGATTTCATAATCAACGAGATGCGCGGCAACGGTAGCAGTGTTTTAGATGTGGGTAACCTGTTGGTGATTGATGGCGCCAGCGTGCCGCGCTAGATAGCCACTCTTCGCGTAAGTCGGCTGCCTGCGCGGTACGCGGCTATACGATCCAGCAGTCCAACACCTAACAACCACTCTCCTCCGAAGGCGACCCATGACCCACGGTACATTTCTTGCCTGTTTTTCCTGCAGATCAACGCAGGGAGCTGATCGGCGGATCTCTTGGTGTTCTTCAATCAGTTCCGTGATACGCGAGGCGTCCAGACCCTGTTCTGCCATGGCCAACACGATAGGCTGGACGCTGGCAAGGTCGGGCGATGCGTAGAAGACGAATACGTCCGTCACACTCGAAAATTACTGTTTGATACACCACGTGATTCCAGTCCCAATCGCGCAGAAGCGCCTACTTCGTCACATTGACTCCCTTATCTTTGATACTGGGATAAAGTCGACAGTTCCGACACGCACAATACTGGATCATATTACCGACGTACCGGTGTCGCAGTTTGATAATGAAGATTGTCGGTCAGTCGATACCGGGTATTGAAACACTACCAGGTCTTCAAACGAGATCTGTCGATTCCTATCGTATGTGAGCAATGAAGACCATCAAAGCCATCTTGGAATTTGTCCTGAGCTTGCGCGGCTTGATGATTGTTATCGCGCTGTTCACGCTCAGTCCCTGGCGCTCAAACTTCCCCAGCCATCTAGATGGCCTCTCCTTCGACCTCGCCAGTCGCCTGTATCTCAAGCAAAACAGATCTTCCGACATAGCCGTAGTCGAACTCCCCAGCGAGCAACTGGACTTTCTATTGGATGACGCCGACCGTGCTGCGGGCACACTGGAACTATTGGCGAGCCTGACAAGCACAGATACAACCCTCGCATTATTGTTACCCCGAGCGCCGCGCATGCAACCGTTATCCGCCGAGCTTTTACTACATAACATGGTCTCCGAACAGTCCGGTAAGCCCTCAAACCATATGGTACAAGCCGCCGCAATTGTTGATCGTCAGCGACGTCTGCCATCACTCATCAACCAGGGAAAACTATTTGTCGGGTTGCCGCAGGCTGCATTTTCCTTCACACCCGATTCAGCCAACGCGCTAGCGAATTCGCCTGCGGACAGCAGTTACTTTGACTACCTACCCGCCTTACTGTTACCCGCACCGCTGGAACTTGCGCCCAACGAAACGCGGTTCCAGAGTTGGCCCTATAACATCGAGAACAAACTAGAAGTTCCT
>JAPUJX010000185.1 GCA_027295975.1 Gammaproteobacteria bacterium | reverse complement strand
TCGTGCTGTTTGAGCATGCACGACCGCTACGGTTGCAGTGGTCAGGGTGAAAGTGCAACCGAGAAGGAATACCAGACGAAACAGGTTCTTCGGCATCAGTTTGCCCGAGTGAAGTTGCCGGTGGCTTCGTCCCAGGCACGTTGCAGCACAAATTTCCGGTCCAGACCCAGAGAAATGATGAAGCGAATCGGCTCGTAGCCTTCGTCTGCCGTCAGCTGATCGGTTTGCAGGGTGTCTTCCAGACTGATGCCATTCTCGGCGGCGTTGCGACCGATTTCGGCGAGTTCGGAGAGGAACGTTTGAAACTGTTGTATACCCTCACGGTCGGTTGTCAGTCCGTGGCCGGGAATGACCCGGTCAAAGTTCAGAGCAAGAACATTGTCGAGCGTTGCCGGCCATCCGCTCACGGTGCCTCCGGCTTCCAGGTCGATGTTGGGGTAGTGTTTGTGGAAAGTCAGATCGCCTGTGTGGAGCACATTCTCCTCAGTGAAAATCACCACCAGATCGCCGTCGGTGTGGCCAGGTCCCGGGTGGATGAGTTCGATCGTTTTGCCGCCGATGTGCAGCGTCTGTCGCTCGGTAAAGGTTTCGTTGGGCTTGAGCTTTGCCGCATCTCCCATCCAGAACTCGGCATCCAGCGCGTTCAAGTGAGACAACGTGCGCTCGGTGGATAGGATTCGGGTGCCGGGTTCGAAGGCCGGGTTACCGTGGGTATGATCGAGGTGATAGTGCGTGTTTATCAACAGCACCGTATCCGCGCCGGTGAGTTCCTTGGCAAGTTCTCTGATCCACCCACCTTGTGCGGGTAAAGTCATGGTATCGACGATGACCGTACCGGCGTCGGTGCGCAGTACTGCAGTATTGCCGCCAAAACCTCGCAGCACGTGGAGGTCGTCGCTCAGGCGTTCGACCGTGATGGTTCGGGCCTGCAGGTAAACGTAGCCAACGAACAATACTGTCACGGATACCAACGCCAGCAGGATCTTCTTCCATGTTTTCATATACACGCGCCGCCAAATTTTTCGACTCGGGACTATACCGCCGGATGGTGTGGGCACGCCACATACCTGGTGGCGTGCGTCAGGGGATACGCCGAGCACGAGGTGTGCCAATTGTGGGCACTGCTTGGGCCGCCGCTGTCGATGTTGAGGTGTTTGTTTTGAACTTGTGCCGGAACTGGGTAGCTGGTAAAAGTAGTTGGATTGCGATGTCCCAACAGAGGTCAGCAAATGGAAAATCGCCTGAGTCTGCTCGTTTTAAGCGCCGCGCTATTGACCGTGTCTCTACCCGCCAGCGCACACCACGCGTTTGCTGCCGTGTTCGATGGGGGTGACGCGATCGAGATCACCGGTACGGTATCAAAGCTCGAATGGATGAATCCGCATACGTGGTTTTACGTTGACGTGGAAGGCGACAACGGCACCGTGGCAACCTGGGCTCTGGAGATGGGCAGCCCGAACGGGCTGATTCGCCGTGGCTGGTCGCGCAAAACGTTGCAGGTAGGTCAGGAAGTGAGGATCAACGGTTACCGTGCCAAAGACGGCACCGACAAGGCCAGCGTAAAAACCGTGGTATTTGCCGACGGCCGGGCCCTGTCTGGAGCCTCCAGCAAAGGACCCTAGTTGAAACTGCCAATTCGTCCGGCTATTCGGACGTGTATTGCGCCCACTTGTTGTTTTCGCAGACGTACTCGATTAACTCTTCCTGCGGAGCGAGGTCCAGTGAACGATTCTCCACCAGAGGTTCGTTGAACACGGCTGGATCTTCGTAAGTTACCTGAAGTTTCATCAGACCGTACTCTGTACGTCGGTAGCGCTCGATCATGTGTAGCGCTTCGGTCACGGGGTGCGGTCCGAGCCAGAGCCGGTCGTTGAAACCCACGGAGTCCACCACCAGCGTATCGCCCTCCCAATGCCCAATGGAATGACCCATCCAGGTCGGGTCGGGATCATCGGGGTGTTTGCGCCCATCGAGAAAGATCTGGCGGAAGCCGGGAACGTCTTCGAAGAGAATCACGAGAAGATTGTCGGTCTGTACGAATTTGACAATAAATGGTGCTGCTCCGCTGGGGATTGGCATCCCTTCGGGTAAACACCGGGAGTGCGGCGCATCCCGAAAGATGCTGGCAACTCGTTGCTCGGTAATCTCCGCCGCCCATTTGGTCAGCTTGGGCGCCACCGGGAATGGATCTTGCCCGATCAGCCATACGCCCGACAGATCCGGCTTCCCGGCGGCATGCTGTGGCACGGGCAGGTCCGGAATTATCTGGCGAGCGCGAATCAGGTCGGCGAGGACATGGGGATCGTCACCAAATGTATTGAGTGAAACTCCTTGTTTCATGTGAATATCAAACTGAAACTCATCCACACCAAGCTGAAGATCCTCCTCGGAAAAATTAGCCATCTCACAACATTGCATGGTGATGGAAAACTTGTAGACGCCGGGCGCAACGTCTGCGATAAGATAACTGCCGTCCGATCTGGTTTCCGTCTCGTGGGCGATATCGCCAGTTTCGCTGTTGATGAGCTGGATGGGTGCGCCTGCAAATAGCTCGCCTTTGTCGTCGTATACGGTGCCGGAGATGCCGCTGGCGAGAGCTGAGGCCGCAAGCCAGAAAAGGTTCGCGCAGAAGACGGCCAGAATTCCTTTCAAATAACGCATCACTCTTCCCCCAATACGATAGTCAGACAGGCATGCTAACGGGTCCTAAGCGATAAACGAAGCGGCGTGGGCACGTGCCCGGGTAACAACTCAGCGTTCAATTTGGCGCTGACGTGTTGCGTTTCCCGGCATGACCGGCGCAAGATTCGTTTTTGCCCGATGATCGGGTTAGCTGGCAGAACCGAAGAGGGGAGGAACAAACATGAGTTTTGAAGACAAAGTAGTCGTTGTAACCGGGGCAGGGGGCGGACTGGGTCGATGTCATGCGCTCGAGTTTGCGAAGCGCGGCGCCAAAGTTGTGGTGAACGATCTGGGTGGTTCCGTCGATGGTGCCGGGTCCGGCGACGCCGCCGATCTGGTCGTCGAGGAGATAAAGGCGCTTGGCGGAACCGCCGTTGCGAACAAAGATTCGGTCGCCGAACAAGACAGCGCCAAACGGAT
>JAPUJX010000184.1 GCA_027295975.1 Gammaproteobacteria bacterium | reverse complement strand
ACTAAGGTAGTGGTCGGTAGCCTTCCAGGGAAGATCCGGAGACCAGTAGCGATAATAGAAGTTGTAGTTGTCGGAGGTAAGCACGAACGAGTACCAGTTGATTACCGGTTTCGCGGCAACCGCGGCCCGGAATCGGTCGGTCTGGGTGACGATCCACGCGGTCAGAATGCCGCCACCGCTGCCCCCGGTGACATAGAGCCGCTCGGGGTCCACCCAACCCTTGGCGATCGTCTCGTCCACCGCGGTCATCAGATCAAAATAATCCCCACCCGGATAGGCGTGATGTATGAGGTTGCCGAATTCAGCCCCGTAGCTCGAACTTCCTCGGGGATTTACATACACGACAACGTATCCGGCCGCGGCGTAAAGCTGTACTTCGGCTGAGAAGTGGGGTCCGTAGGCGGCGAAAGGCCCCCCGTGAATTTCCAGTATCAGCGGATATCGTTGATTGCCGGTAAATTCGGCTGGTTTGGCGACCCAGGCCTCGATCTCTCGCTCATCCAGGCTGGATGGGAAACTGATGCGATCGATGGTTGCCAGTTTTTTGTGGTTCAGCGCGTCGTGGTTCAGATCTGTCAGCAGGACACTGCCTCTGGTTGTCGCCAGCGCGAGGTTGGCTGGTGTGCTGGGTTTGGAACTGGTGTAGGCCACGATGCCGTTGGCGGTGTGGAAGGCGCCGCCGGAGTACGGCCGCGAAAGAGAAACCCCGCCGAGGTCCTGGACGTATGCAGTGCGTTTGCCTGTCAGGCTGAGATATTCGATGTGACCGCTGCCGTGATCATCAAATTGGGTATATAACCCGCGCGAGGCCTCATCCCAGACCACCGCATCGATGCTGCGGTCGAAGTCGTCCGTCAACGAACGCCGGGTCCCTGCTTTGAGATCGAGCACATAGAGGTTCGTCACCGAGTAACCCATACGTTCGTCATCGGCGCCGAGGTACGCCAGATAACGGCCATTGGGCGAAGGGGTGGGGTCGTGATCGGGCCCGTAACGGTCCGTGAGCGCCTGGATCTCGCCGTCGTCGAGTGCCACACGGTAGATCTCACTGTCCATGGGCTCGTAACTCCAATCTTCCCGGCGGTTACCGGCCACATAGAGGCTTGCGCCGTCGGTGCTCCAGGCGACCCCACCGTCGTGCTGGTAGTTTCCTCGAGTGATCTGACGGGGGGTACCGCCGTCTGCCGGCACGGTGAAAACGTGGGCGAAACCTTCGGTGAGGTAACCGGCGCTGTCGGAACGATAAATCAGCGTATCGATCACCTTGAATGGGGGGGCCCATTTAGCGCCGCTGGGCGCCTCTGGCAATTTTACGAATGGTTCGGAATCGGTTGGCACCAGCATGGTAAAAGCCAGCAAACGCCCGTCGGGAGACCAGGTGAGTCCTCGGGGGGGTTGGGTGAGCTGGGTGAGGGTTGCCGTGCGGTTTGCCGCAACCCAGTGCATTTGCAGCTGGGTGCGGCCGCCGGAACCATTTTGGCCGCGAGAAAAAAATGCGATACGGTCGCCGCTCGGTGACCAGCGTGGGGTGTAACCGGGGACGTTGGTCAGAGGACGATGGTTTTTTCCGTTGGCATCGATCAACCAGATGTTTGACGTGCGCCGATCGCTCATCAGATCGAAGCCGTTGCGGGTATAAGCGATGGTTTTGCCGTCGGGAGAAACCTGGGGATCGTTTGCCCATTCCAGTGAGAATACATCCATTGATTTGAAGGTATTGGCGTTGGCACTGGTGAATGGCGATAGCAAGATGCCGCACAGGAAGGTAACCGCCAGGATGGTCATGATCGTTTCCCCGGAAGAATTACCAGCATATTACCTTACCCCCTGGACGTGACGTTATCCGGCGCGCCGGGTCTGGGTTCGTCATACAATGAGCGGCGGATGAGGTTTTGCGCCGAGGGAAAACCATGAATGTGAAAAGCAGCTCTTACGTCACGCGATTGGTAGATTCCCTCCGCAACCGGTTGCCCGAGGGGGAGTTCGAGCCGGCGGAGCGTTTCGCCCGCCAGTTCTGGTCGCGAACGCCGGAAGAGGATCTTTCGGAGCGTCGCGTCGAAGACGACGCCGCGGCTACCATCGAATGTTGGCGGTTGTTCCGGGACCGGGACCCTGCCGAGGTTCAAATCAATGTCATGAATCCGGAGCACGGGCGCGACGGCTGGCAGTCGCGCTGCACGGTAGTTCAGGTAGCGGCCCCCGACATGCCGTTCATGGTCGATTCGGTGCTCATCGCACTTTCCCACGACGGCCTGATCACCCACCATCTGAACAATGTGGTTTTTGCCGTTGACCGGGATGCCCAGGGGCGCATCACCGGAACGACTCTCGAGCGTGACCATTCTTCCCGGGAACTCTTCCTTTATGCGGAGATCGATCGGCTGGACGAGGAAGACATAGGTGCGCTCAAAGAGCGCCTCGGGCGTACGGTGGTGGAGCTGAAAGCCATCGTGGGCGATTTTGCGGCGATGAAGGAACAACTTCAGACGCTGATAAGCGAAATTCGCGAGGCGACGTTGCCGGTTCCCGCCGAAGAAACCGGCGAAGCCATAACGTTTCTGGAGTGGTTGGCGGCCGACAACTTCTTTTTCATCGGCTACCGGGAATTCGCATATGTAGACGACACCATGAACCAGACCGGCCAGTCGCTTGGTGCGCTGCGGGTTCGCTCGCGGGCGAGCGAACGGCGGCTGTCTGATCAGCCGAAAAACACCCTGGCTTTCCTCATGTCAGCGTCCCTGTTGTCGTTCTCCAAATCCGGTACGAGGTCTAGTGTGCACAGGTACGCTTACCCCGATTACATAGGTATCAAACGTTTCGACAGCGACGGCCGTGTTGTGGGTGAATGCGGATTCCTGGGCCTGTATACCTCGCGCGTGTATCTCGAAGATCCCAACAACATACCTGTGGTGCGTCGGAAAGTCGCCAACGTGATCGACCGCTCCAATCTGGATCCGAGCGGTTTCGACGGCAAAGTGCTTGCCCA
>JAPUJX010000183.1 GCA_027295975.1 Gammaproteobacteria bacterium | reverse complement strand
GAGCGGGTGATCAACGGCATCGCCCACGGCTGCCAACTCGCGGGTTGCGCGCTGGTCGGCGGAGAAACCGCTGAGATGCCGGGGTTCTATGGATCGGGCGATTATGATCTGGCGGGGTTCTGTATCGGGGTCGTGGAACGAGGCAACATCGTGCACGGTCAGAACATCTCGGTTGGCAACAAGCTGATTGGCCTCGCCAGCAGCGGACCCCATTCCAACGGCTATTCGCTGATTCGCCACATCGTCGAAGCCAAAGGTGTCGAACTCAAATCGTCACTCCTCGACCAACTCATGGCACCAACGCGCATCTATGCAAAATCTGTCCTTGCTCTGCAGGAGCAAGTGACCGTGTTGGGCATGGCCCATATCACGGGTGGCGGAGTGATCGAAAATCTGCCGCGTATGTTCGCCGACGATACGATTGCCGCGCTCGTCGATCTCGATAGCTGGAGCTGGCCGGAAGTGTTCAACTGGCTGCAGCAGGCCGGCAACATCGCCCAGTCCGAGATGTTGCGCACGTTCAACTGCGGCATAGGTTTCGTGTTGTGCGTGGAGGAAGACTCCGTAGCGCCGGCGCTCGAGATCCTGGAGGCAAACGGCGAGAAAGCCACGGTCATTGGCGAGATCGTGAATCCGGATGCGGCAACGCAGGAGGGGCAGCTGCTGATTGGGGTTAGCTGAGTAGTCAGTCGGAGATTAGTGCTTACCTGGCTGGGCGAGTGTTGTTGGCATCCGCTTTTGAGGGTGGGGATGGCTGAATTCAGTATTCGAGGTCTGGCGAGCTGCGCAAATTCGAATCTGGGCATCAGTAGCATTGAGGCCGGGTGGTTCTCATATTCGCGACCGTGAGCGAAGCCGAATGAGCGAATTGACCCCTTGGGGCAAGTTCGCGAATTGAGGGCATGCCGGAGGCACGGAGCGTAGGCGTGAATATGAGAACCCCCGGCCTCAATGCGGTTGCCATGGGATTTGCCAGAAACCACAGGAACCAGCCAACGTCCGCCAGGTAATCAGGCTTTTGGAAGGGTCACACCTTGCTGACCCTGGTATTTCCCGCCCCGGTCCTTGTAAGTAACCTCGCAGCGCTCGTCGGATTGAAAAAACAGCATCTGCGCGACGCCCTCGTTGGCATATATTTTCGCAGGCAGGTTGGTGGTGTTCGAGAATTCCAAGGTCACATGTCCTTCCCACTCGGGCTCGAGGGGCGTGACGTTGACGATGATCCCGCAGCGGGCATAGGTAGATTTACCCAGACACAACGTCAGCACGTCGGCGGGGATACGGAAGTATTCAACCGTACTTGCGAGCACAAACGAGTTCGGCGGAATGATACAGACGTCTCCCGCCACATCCACGAAACTGCGCTCATCAAAATTTTTCGGGTCCACCGTTGCCGAATAAATATTGGTGAACACCTTGAAGTCGGCGGCGCAGCGCACGTCGTATCCGTAACTCGACGTGCCATAGGAGATGACCTTACGGTCTCCGTGAACCCGCACCTGGGCCGGCTCGAAGGGTTCGATCATGCCCTGGGCCGCCATCTCTCGTATCCAGCGATCGGACTTAATCGTCATCGTTTATCTTGTTTGGTAGTGTGCTGCGTCCATGGCGTTAGTTGTCGTCCATGGTGATCTGCGGGGCGTCCGCATCGAGTGCCCACAGCCGTGCGGCGAGATGGCGGGCTACATCACGGTAAATGGCGGCAACCTCGCCGTCCGGATCATCCGCTACAGTTGGCCTGCCACCGTCCGCCTGTACCCGGATTTCGATCGCAAGCGGTAACTCACCGAGAAGCGCCACGCCAAATTCCTCGGCCACCTTCTCCCCGCCACCAGCGCCGAAAAGATGGTTTTCGTGTCCACAATTCGGGCAATGGTACACGCTCATGTTCTCCACCACGCCGAGCACCGGAATGTCTACTTTACGAAACATCTCCACTCCCTTTCGGGCATCGAGGAGCGCGATGTCCTGGGGGGTCGTGACAATAACCGCGCCGGAAACCGGCACCTTCTGAGACAACGTCAACTGGATGTCGCCGGTACCAGGCGGCATGTCCACGATCAGATAGTCGAGGTCGTCCCACAACGTCTGGTTGAGCAACTGTTGCAAGGCACCCGAAACCATTGGCCCGCGCCAGACCATGGGGGTGCTCTCCGTCACCAGAAAGCTCATGGACATGGACTGGATGCCGTGAGCTTTAATGGGGACAAGATTCTTCTCGTCCTTCACTTCCGGACGACGGCCTTCCTGGACACCCAGCATCATGCCCTGGCTCGGACCGTAAATGTCCGCGTCCAGAATGCCAACTTTCGCGCCTTCACGGTCGAGGGCGAGTGCGAGGTTCACCGCGGTAGTGGATTTACCCACTCCGCCCTTTCCCGAAGCGACCGCAATAACGTGTTTTACGTTGCCAAAACCACGACCGGCGGGCGCCATGAACCGAACGTCGAGATCAACCTGCGCAACACCCAGAAACGCTGCAAGTTCGACGGCAAGCCGGTCGGCCAGACCGCGTGCCGGATATCCGAGCGTCACCCCCACCTTGTTACCCGAGGTAAGCACCTGCGCGCCAAGCTCGCCCCAGGTAGTTCCTAAATATGGATCGCGGAACTGTTCGACCTTCACCCGTTATCACCTGCGCCGAAGAGCGCGCATTATAGGAGGGTTACGGTTATAGTCGCGCTCTTTTTGAACCACCATACCGATACCCACATGTCCCGTCGTATCCTGGTCACAAGCGCCCTTCCCAACGCCAACGGCTCCATCCACTTAGGGCATCTGTTAGAACACATCCAGACGGATATCTGGGTTCGGTTCCAGCGACTCCGGGGCAATCCGACCGTCTACGTCTGCGCCGACGATACCCACGGGACGGCGACCATGTTGAAAGCCGAGGAGCAGGGGCTCACTCCCGAGGAACTCATTGCGCGGGTTGGCTTGGAACACGCCAGAGACTTTCGAGGTTTTCTCGTCGCGCACGACAACTACCATTCCACCCACTCGGACGAGAACAGGTACTACTGCGAGTTGATCTACAACCGCCTCAAAGACCGGAAGCTCATCTTCACCCGGGAGGTGGAACAACTTTACGACCCCGAGCGTAATATTTTCCTGGCCGACCGGTTCGTGAAAGGCACCTGCCCGAAATGTGCGAGCGAAGATCAATACGGTGACAACTGCGAGATCTGCGGGGCCACCTACGATGCCATGGACCTGAAAGATCCTCGCTCCGTGATCTCCGGCGCCAAACCGATTCTCAAAATCTCGGAGCACTATTTCTTCGATCTGCCGCAGTACTCGAACATGCTCGCCACCTGGCTGAGAAGCGGAGCGGTACAACCGGAAGTTGCAAACAAGCTCGACGAATGGCTGGAGGCGGGTTTGCGGCCATGGGATATATCCCGGGACGCACCGTACTTCGGCTTTCTGATTCCCGGCACGACGGATAAGTACTTCTACGTGTGGGTGGATGCACCCATCGGATACATGGCGAGCTTCAAGGACTTCGTCGACGCGGGCAACGAACTCACATTCGATGAATTCTGGGATGCGAAAAACAATACCGAAGTGCACCACTTCATCGGCAAAGACATCATCAACTTTCACGCGCTCCTGTGGCCGGCAATGCTCGACGGCGCGGGGTTCCGTAAACCCACGAGAATTCACACCCACGGATTCATCACCGTGGATGGCAAGAAAATGTCGAAATCGCGTGGTACCTTCATCAACGCGAGCACCTATCTCGAACATCTGGAGCCCGAATATCTGCGGTATTATTTCGCCGCGAGGAGCAACGGCACCGTGGACGACATCGACATCAACTGGGATGATTTCGTCCAACGGGTCAATTCGGATCTGGTCGGCAAGGTGGTGAACATCGCCAGTCGCTGCGCAGGATTCCTCGGCAAACAATTCGGCGGGCGATTGTCCGACACGTTACACGATGAAGCGCTCTGGAATTCCGCCACGGCCGCCCGGGATGCCATTGCCGCTTTCTACGAGTCGGGGGACACCGGCAAAGCCGTGCGCGAGATCACGGCACTTGCCGACCGGGCCAACCAGTACATTGCCCGGCAGGAACCCTGGAAGAAAATCAAAGATCCCGACAAACGCGACGATGTGCAGGCGGTTTGCAGCCAGGGGATCAACATCTTCCGACTGCTGGTGATTTATCTGAAGCCCATCCTCCCGCAGATGGCCGCAAAAGCCGAAGCGTTTCTGAAGGTTGCGCCGTTGACCTGGGCAGATCTTGAAACACCACTCACCAATCACACGATCAATTCGTTTGAACCGCTCTTTACCCGGATGGACAGAAAGGCTCTCGAGCGGGTAGTGGAAGCGACCAGAGATGCGCAAACGGGGGTAGGTGGAGTCACCGGCACGGCAGCTAGCACCTCGCCGCCGGAAACCGCGAACACGAACAAGTCCCCGGCAACCATCGATATCGACGAGTTCTCCAGGGTCGAACTCAAGGTTGCGAAGATAGTCGCTGCCGAAGCGGTTGCTGGCGCGGATAAACTACTCAAGCTGACCCTCGATGTAGGCGACCACGAACGCCACGTTTTTTCCGGCATCAAGGCCGCTTACAACCCGGATACGCTGGTAGGAAGGCTGACGGTGGTCGTCGCCAACCTCGCGCCGCGCGAGATGCGCTTCGGTGTCTCGGAAGGCATGGTGCTGGCCGCCGGTCCGGGCGGCGACGATATTTTTCTCATCAGCCCCGACGACGGCGCCAAGCCGGGTATGATCGTTCGCTGACCTTTCAAGACGGGACAGGACGCCAACTGTGACCGATCTCGCCCTCATTCTGATCGGATCGTTGCTGGTCAATAATTTCGTGCTTGCTCAGTTCCTGGGGTTGTGTCCCTTCATGGGGGTGACCCGCGACTACGAAGCCGCGCTGGCAATGGGTTTTGCCACGGCGTTCGTACTGACGCTCTCCGCGAGTTTGAGCCACCTTGCCTACCACGGTCTGCTCGTGCCTCTCGGCCTGACTTACCTCAACATCATCGTCTTCATCGTGATCATTGCTTCAGCGGTGCAACTCACCGAACTCTTTTTACGCAGCGTCAGCCCACTGCTGCATACGG
>JAPUJX010000182.1 GCA_027295975.1 Gammaproteobacteria bacterium | reverse complement strand
CGAGGCTCCGGCTCAGACGGACGAACATGTAGGTTGGCAATTTAAGTGCCGGGTAAAAACTTGACTCATCTGTAAACCAAAATCGCGCTCGAGAAGACTAGAGCCGCATCACTCTGAGTTCCTGGTCGATGGAGCTGAGTGACCACAGGTAGGAGAATCGATCGGACAACTTGCGTGTCTGCACCGGATCATACAAATTCGCCAGAGTTTGATATTCACGGTAGTCGGGCAACAGCCAGTAGCCTCGATCGTCCCAGAGCACGTAGGTATTTTCGTCTTGAGCCACATCGGGCGAAACCCGGCGGATTTCTATCTTGCTGTCCATTCGCCGGGCCAGCTCGACGAGACGATGACCACGACTCACAACCAGCTGGCTCCCATGCAGGAGAATCTGCAGGGTCACCGGCGGGGCTCGGCGAATAAAGCGCGATAGATCCTCGACGGTCTGTTTATGGTCGAATAACGTGTGGTCCAGGAACTGGCTGTAAATCCGCACGTTTTTGGTTGCCTCGGTCAGGCACCGGTGCAAACCGTCGATGCAGGCCGATTCGCCATGGAAATGCAAAAGTGAGGCCGGTGGGTCAACCTCGACCTCCTGAATACGCACGGTGGGCTTTTCGATATTTCCCGCGGATTGGAACGCAATGGGCAGCACCAGTTCCATTGTCTGCTGGAAAGTATCATCGGCTGCGAATTCGCCTCCCACGGATGAGAAACCCGCCCGCTTGTAAACGCCGCTGCCAGTGACGGGCACATCCGCGTAAACCTTACTGCGCCCCAGGCGCTTCGCTTCCTCTATGGTTGTCTCCAGCAGGCGCAAAGCCAACCCCCTGCCACGATTATTCTGGAGGACCGCCAGGCGATCGATTCTGCCGGTCGCCAGCAGGCGTACGCAGCCGACAGGCTGTCCGGCTTCGTTGAGTGCCAGAACATGGGACGCAGCATCCTCCTCGGCGTCCCACTTGATCGGGTCACCCTGCTCGGTGGCAAAAACCGCCTCGCAAACCTCGCGTACCTGTATTTCGTGGCTGGACCAGGGAACTGTCACGACGTGTATTTCCATCACCCGCGAGCATATCGGACTTGCCGGCCGCCACCAACCGACAGGGTCGGATCTTGTGGGTTCGTCCGCACAAATAACCGTCGAAGACCATTTGTTTGGATGTCTTCAGGCGAGATCTGTATTTTCCCGGAGGTCCACCAGCATGTTAGTCCGGTCCGGTAGCAAGATCGTTTGCCAGGCCGATGTAGTCGGCGGGTGTCAACTGCTCGAGCTCCGCCTTAGCTTCGACGGGGAGGTTGAGTTCTTCGAGAATGTTTTTGAAAAGCTCGCGGTCGAGCCGTTTGCCGCGCGTGACACGTTTGAGTTGCTCGTAGGGTTCTGCAACTCCGTACTTTCGCATCACGGTTTGAACGGCTTCAGCCAGAATCTCCCAACTTTCATCAATGTCGGATGCGATGACGTCGCCATTGATCTCCAATCTCGACAAGCCCTTCAAGGTTGCCATGTAGGCAATGGCGCAATGACCGACAACGGAGCCAATATTACGTAACACCGTGGAGTCGGACAGATCTCTCTGCCAGCGCGAGACCTGCAGCTTGCTGGCCATATGTTGCAGCAGCGCATTGGCGATTCCGAGGTTGCCCTCGGAGTTCTCGAAGTCGATTGGGTTTACCTTGTGAGGCATGGTGGAAGAGCCGACTTCCCCCTCGATATTGCGTTGCCCGAAGTAGTCGATGGCAATATAGCTCCAGATGTCTCGATCGAAGTCCAATAAGATTTGATTGAATCGGACCATCGCGTGAAAGAGTTCGGCAATATAATCGTGGGGCTCGATCTGAGTCGTATGGGAATTGGTCGTCAGGCCCAGGCCGGAAACGAAAGAATCGGTCAAACGCGGCCAATCGACATCCGGATAGGCGGCAAGGTGTGCGTTGTAGTTACCTACCGCACCGTTCATTTTCCCGAGTATCTCGACGTCGGTGAAACGCTGGCGTTGGCCACGCAGCCTTTCGGAGAAGTTGCGCATTTCTTTGCCAAGGGTGGTGGGTGATGCCGCCTGGCCATGGGTACGGGACAACATGGGGATGGCCGCGGTTCGCGCGGCCAGGGATTCGAGTTCCCCGATGAGTTCGTTCATCAGGGGGAGAAGCACCCGTTCGCGAACCTGGCTGAGCATCAGACCGTAGGCGAGGTTGTTGATGTCTTCGGACGTGCAGGCGAAATGGACAAATTCCGTATGTGCCGACAGACCGGATATCGCGCCGATCTTTTCTTTGACGAAATATTCCACGGCCTTGACGTCGTGATTGGTCGTGTTTTCGATTTTTTTTATCCGCTGTGCGTCGGAAATTTCGAACGAAGCGTAGATTTTGCCAACCGCGGCCTGTTGAGCGGCATCGAGAACCGGTAGTTGCGGGATGTCGGCGGCGTCTGCGAGGTGTTGAAACCAGTTGCACTCCACGACTATCCGATTTCGCATCAACCCGAATTCGCTTACCAGGGGAGCGATGGATTCCACTTTGTCGCGATAACGGCCGTCGAGGGCGCTGATGGCAAGAAGTTGGCTCATGGGGTTATCTTACCTCTGCTTGAGATCCAAATGCTGCATCGCTTCGAGCAGCGTTTTACGTCGCACGATCAGGTGCCATCGTCGCCCCCCTAACTGCTGCCACAGCCAGCCAAATCGAACCCCGGCGAGCAGCATTGCGCGAATAATATCCGCTGTCGCCTCCTGTTGCAGGACACTCGGCTCGCCGACAACTTGAATGCGTTTGCCGAGGGTGCTGATGGTCTGCTGGTAAATGATCGATAATTTCACGGGCTCCGGTTCGGTTACGCCGAGTTCGTTCAACAAGCCTGCCAGGCGGCGCACCGCGTTACGATCGGCGCGTAACCGACGCGCGAGTTCTGTGAGCTGCATGGTATAACGCAATACCTCCGGGGAGGAGATTCGACCCGATAACATCTCCACCGCTTGTCCGGCGCCATCGGCATACGCGTATGGTTCAGGGAAAATCTCGCCAAGATCGCGGGCGTTGTGAGTAAGGACTGCGTTGAGGAGAACTTGCCTGTCGGCGGTTTTCACCATCCCGCCAAGGGCCGTGTGGTGCACCATGGTTGCCGTCTGCACGATGCCCGCCAGGGAGAGCGATCGATAATCGGGGGTAACCTCCGTCAAGTGTTTCCCGCCTGTTCTATCACGCCCCCACCGAGGCATATATCGCCATCATAGAAACAAACGTATTGACCCGGTGTCACCGCTCGCTGGGGTTGGGCAAAACGGGCCAGTAACAGGCCATCGGCCCGGCGGTTGATCCGGCAAGCCTGGTCTGCCTGCCGGTAACGTATTTTTGCCTGGCAGGTGAGCGGAAACGAAACATCGTCGACCAGCCAGTTGAGTTGGCTCGCCGACAGCCAGTTTTGCTGGAGATCCTGTTCGGCCTGGGTGACGACGAGGGTGTTGTTGTCGTTGTCTTTTGCCTTGACGTACCAGGGTGCCTCGGGCTGGCCCCGAATCCCGCCGATACCCAATCCCTGGCGTTGGCCGATGGTGTAGTAGGGCAGGCCAATATGTTCGCCCAGCGTTACCCCGTCGTTATCCCGGATGGGG
>JAPUJX010000181.1 GCA_027295975.1 Gammaproteobacteria bacterium | reverse complement strand
GCTCGAGTTCGGCGATTGCTTCGGCTGGCGAGTGCATGGGGATCACCGCGGCCGGGGTCATACGGTCACTGAAAGGGGCAAACAGTTCGGCCTGGTAGATGTTGAATGCACGACAGGCGGCAACTCGCGCTTCGTCGTCGCCGACACGCGGGATGCCAAGTCCCGAGGTTGGATAGAGAATTGCGAAATCGATGCCGAAGTCGTCGAGTCGTTCGTACATCAGCGCGGGCATCATGGCCGTTGCCCGATCACGGGTATTCTTGGTGGGTGCGCCCCAGAAGGCTTCCTGGGCAATTCCCGCCAGCCGGCGATCGGCAACGGTCATTGCCAGAGAGTTGCGCACGCGACTGCCGAGCATGGACAGCGCCCGTGCCGCCGGTTCCCCTCCGATTTTTTTGAGAGCCGCCGAGAGCACCGGCCCGTATTCGAGCCAATGCCCGTCGGCATCGATGACGGGATGGGTCAGCCGCTCACGCAGCAGTGCTGCTTTGGACATGGTTTTGATCTCCTCGGTCTGGATATGTATCCCGTTTCCCAAACTTATTCGACTCGAATCCGGCCGTCTATATTGCCTGGCGAGTTCAGAACTAGCATATTTCGAGGCAGGTTTCCGGCTGCAATCTGGTTGATGAGGTAGGCAAGCCGGACGGAGGCTTTCATGATCTGTTGTTCGACGATTGGCCGGGCGCGCTCGAAATAGGGTAAGGGGAGGTTGTCGCCTGTTATTACTCTGGTTCCGTTCTCGTGAGTGTAGGCGACCATTTCCGCAAGCTGGTAAGTTTCGGCTGTCCAGCCGACGATGTCGAAGGTCCGCCACATGCTCACATCCATGTTCTGAATCCTGGTGAGCAGCGGCATGGCGAGGGCAACACTCCGAGCGCCGGACTCGCTGAGGATGGTTGTGTCCCAGATACCGTGAAGGTTACGTTTGTTTGAGGTATCCAGCCAGGTAACGGTTATGTCATTGCCTCCGCGATCTTTGCGGTGGCTGACGTGCAGCGGTTGATGAAGATCCGCGACGAAGTGGGCTAGAAATCTCAACGCGTCCCCTCGATTTTCCTCGTCACGAGAGGATTGCGGTTCCCTCGCGAGGATGGTCGCGTATCGCTGGATGGCAATCGTCACACAATCCAGGGCCGCACAATCCCGGGCGAAGTCCAGTTCGTCCTCGCCGTCAGCGACATTCAGGAAATGATAGTTGTAGGTTCCTTTGAAGTTGTCGTATCGAACCTCGTCCGCCCAGTGACAGCTTTTGTAGAAGGGACCTTTTTTGTCGTGTACTTTGAAGAGGAGATTCCTGGCCGCGGGTGTTAACTGGCGAAACGCCAGATCACAAACGATCTCGTGACCGTTTTGGCTCCAGGCGAGCGCCGGGTTGGGCACCATGACCACAAGTGCGAGCAGAACGAAAATGCTGAGAAATCTCATAATCCCCGAGTATGTCCGTGGAATGCGGACAGAATAAGCGACGAGCATGGCTAATGGTAAGTGGGTTATCACGTTGATGGCGCGCCCGGAGAGATTCGAACTCCCGACCCCGTGGTTCGTAGCCACGTGCTCTATCCAGCTGAGCTACGGGCGCCTGAAATGAAGGGCCGCGATATTGCCGGAGGGTCGAGTCGTAATCAAGACATACCACAAAGAGAGCCCTTTGAGCGCTGACCCGATGCCGTCCTCATCGATCGCAGGTGCATCGTATATGTCCCTTGCCATGTTGATGGGTGCCGGCATAGACATCTCCGTAAAAGCGCTAGCAGACGACTACGGCACGGCACAAATTGTTCTGTTGCGGGCCGTTATGGCGGTGCCCCTCGTCCTGCTGATCTGCCATCTCCAGGGGGGCCTGAAGGCTCTGGCAACACCATACTGGGGTTGGCAGTTATACCGGGGCTTGCTCACCGCGGGTGCCAACTTCGGGTTTTTCTATGGTCTTGCCCATATTCCCCTGATAAATGCCGTGTTGCTCGCATACATCGCCCCCGTGCTGATCGTGTTGTTGGCTCGGCCGGTGCTCGGGGAACGGGTGGGACCTCATCGTTGGCTCGGGATTCTGATTGCATTCGCCGGTGTGCTCACGGTGTTACAGCCAGGCCGCTTCGAGTTGCAGCCGGCGGCTCTGGCGATATTGGCGTCCAGCCTGTGTTGGGCATTGTTGTCGTTGAGCAACCGACGGCTCGCCGGCATCGTATCCACCGGGGTTCTTACTTTTTATACCTTGCCGGTGAGTGCCTTGCTTGCGGGCGTGTTGACGGCGGGTGCCTGGCAGGCACCGGCGCCCGTCGATTGGTTGCTTTTCGCGATCCTCGGAATCTGCGGCGGCTCGGCGCATTTTTTCGTCGCGATGGCATACCGACACGCCCCGGCGGGCGTGGTTGCGCCTTTCGAGTACACGACCCTTATCTGGACGGCGCTCGCGGGATACCTGTTCTGGAACGAACAGCCGAGTTCCTGGGTGTGGATAGGGGGGGTTGCGGTGATTGTTGGTGGTTATCTGGCACTGCGCGCCCGCGACTAGCCCGGTAATTCAGTATAATCCCGGCCCAAGAACGAGGATCAAACCACACGATGGCCACAGACTTGCTCGTTGAAGGGGTGCAACTCATGGTTGCCGGAATGGGCGCGGTTTTTGTTTTCCTGACCCTGCTCGTGCTCGCAACCAGCCTCATGTCGCAATTGGTGATGCGTTTTCAACCGGTAGCCGCCGAACCCGAAGTGACGGCAGATAGCGAAGTGAGCGGCAGTGAAGTGGCCGCGATCGCCGCTGCCATTGCCGAACATCGGCGAAGTGGAAGGTGATGGCCAACTACTCGTTCCGGGCAGTTGAGCAACTAAAGCAATTAGCAAAAGGAAGAGTGTGATGAGTGCCGCCAGACCTCTGGGCATCACCGATGTAATTCTGCGCGATGCGCATCAGAGCATCCTCGCAACCCGCATGCGCATCGATGACATGTTGCCTATCGCGAACAAACTCGATCAGGTGGGGTTCTGGTCGCTGGAATCCTGGGGTGGGGCGACCTTCGATTCCTGTATACGTTATCTGGGTGAAGATCCCTGGGAACGGATCCGGCTACTGAAGGCGGCGATGCCCAATACCCCGCAGCAGATGCTTTTTCGCGGGCAGAATATCCTGGGATATCGCCATTATGCGGACGACGTGGTCGCAAAATTTGTCGAACGCGCGGCCGCCAACGGCATCGACGTGTTCCGCATCTTCGATGCGATGAATGACACCCGAAATCTCGACACTGCCATCAAGGCGACGCTGGCGGTGGGTAAACACGCCCAGGGCACCATTTCCTATACCGTCAGCCCAGTACATACCATGGATCTGTGGGTAGACCTCAGCCGCAGGATCGAGGACATGGGGGCGCATTCTATCGCCATCAAGGATATGGCCGGGCTGTTACGGCCTTACGTCGCATTCGAGCTCGACAGCCGCTTGAAAGAGGCGCTCACGATACCCG
>JAPUJX010000180.1 GCA_027295975.1 Gammaproteobacteria bacterium | reverse complement strand
AAAGCCACCGAGGAAGATTATCAAAGGTTTTTGGCGTTGTTACAGAGGTACGGTAAGAAGGTGTGAAAATACCGCTTCGGCGTCTACTTTTGTCTATTTTATGAAGCAAGAACTCGATGTGACTGTCGCGCAAGTACGTGTTTTTGCTGGTGGCCAGGGGCAGAATCGAACTGCCGACACGCGGATTTTCAGTCCGCTGCTCTACCGACTGAGCTACCTGGCCAATGAGAAAAAGTGCAGGATCAGGACGCTTTTGATCTTAAGGCCACCGGCCGTTCCCACAAAGGTCGCGTATTAAACCGAGCCATCTGCAACCCGTCAAGCTAACCACCCGAAGGCGGTGTATACCCCTCGGCGTGATCGATTTCCTCGTTGTTCAGAAACCGTTCCATTTGGATAGACAGGTACTTGCGCGCATCCGGGTCCAGCATGTTCAAGTGCCTTTCGTTGATCAGCATCGTTTGTTGATCCTGCCATTCGAGCCAGGCCTTCTTCGAAACGGTCTCGAAAAGCTCCTGGCCCTTGGGTCCGGGCTGCGGCGGCGCATCCAGTCCTTCGAGTTGCTGGCCGTATTTGCGGCATAACACCGTTCGGGTCATGACAGGGCATATTCCTGGATGTTCGCAAGCAGTTTAACCGCTGGAGCGGATAGACCGATAACCTCCTGTCTATCCGGGTGATACCAGCGCAGACGATCATCGTCCCGCACGGCGCAGGGCGCGTACGCCAGATGAATGTAAACCGGTTCGATATCGAGAAGAAAGTGGGTAAACGTATGGCGAAACACGTCTCCCGCATAACTCTCTTCGATGTTGCCGGGGTCGACCCCGAACTCGCGACAGACGCTCATGATCTCGGCATCCGCGGCTCGTTCCGGGGGCGTCCACAACCCGCCCCAGATTCCGTTCGGGGGACGTTGCTCGAGCAGGCAACCATCGTCTGGTGTTGTGAACAGAAAAAATCTCACCGCTCGCACGGGTTTTTCTTTTTGTGGCTTTCGCTCCGGATATCGATTCGTCTCCTGCCGTTGCCGGGCCAGGCAGCGCGCCGCAACAGGGCAGACACCGCAACGCGGCTGAGTTCGGGTGCACAAGGTTGCACCCAGGTCCATGATCGCCTGGGTGTAGTGGGCAACCCGCTTCGCTGGCGTGTGGGATTCGGCATGTTTCCAGAGCAGACGTTGTGGTGCGGCATCTCCCGGATAACCTGCTACGGCGTGAAATCTTGCCAGTACGCGTTTGACGTTGCCGTCCAGGATCGGTGCGCGGCCACCCTGGCTGATGGAGAGAATTGCCGCAGCCGTCGATCGTCCGATGCCGGGTAATCCCTGCAGATCGGCGAGGGTACTGGGGAAGACGCCGCCTTTCTCCGACGCCACCGTTTGTGCCGCCTTGTGCAGGTTTCTTGCTCGCGCGTAATAACCGAGCCCCGTCCAGTGATGCAGAACCTCATCTCGCGACGCAACTGCCAGCTCTGCAACTGTTGGAAAGCTTGTCATAAACCTTTCGAAGTAGGGGATAACCGTCGTTACCTGAGTTTGCTGCAACATGGTCTCCGACACCCATACGCGATAAGGGTTGACGTCAATTTGCCATGGGAGATCTCGACGGCCGTGGTGGTCGAACCAGGAAAGCAGCCGGGTAGCGAACCAATCCAACTCAGTTTTCTCGAGATCGTTTTTCTCGTGAACCGCCCAACAGATCGAGTATCGCCCTGGCAGCCTCCTGATACTCCTCGGGTACCTTCTCCTCGATCTTTTTTTCGAGTTTTGCGTGTAATGGGCTATCGGGCGAGGCGAGAGCGCTCGCGACAATTTTTTGTGCTGCACGGTCGTCGATTCGGCAGGTGGGGTCGGCAATCGAACCGCGACATCGCACCGGAATAGGCAGGTACATCAACATGGGATTGATATCGAAGACCGGTAAGTCGGGGTTGTTCTCGAAGGTGAGTTCCGCCAGGAGGTCCAGCTTGTCGGTCTCGGGGTTGTAGTCGCCTTCGGCAAGCACGGTAAGGTTGTCGAGCGCGAAGTCCAGCTCGTGATGTTGCTCGTCTATACGCCAGTTACCAACCAGGCGTTGGTAAGACCACATGTCGGGTAGCGCTGTGACCTTGTCGGTCTCGTTCAGCAGCAGTGCGATGCGTAACAGTTGCTGCTTGATCTTCACGATGTTGATCTGGCCCTGACCGCCGTCGAACCGGGTTTCCCCGGATACGGATGCCAGCAGTTCCTGTTCCGTGTTGCCGGTCATACTCAGGGTGCCGCCGTATGCGAGTGACGCGATCCACTGCAGACGCTGATCCAGCCACTCCATGAGTAGCTGGCTGTTTACCTTCTCCAGACGGGGTTCTATGGTCCAATGAACCGGCGTCGTTGCGGCGTCGATCACAACCTTCACCTGTGCGGTTCCCCCGAAAAAAACCGGGATCGAGATATCGTTGCTGCTCACGGCGTTTTTGTTGTCGAGCACGATCGACACGTCTGTGAAGGTTTGGTCGTCATAGGTCAGTTGGTCCAGAGTACAGGTGCCCTGCCAGGCATACTCGCGAAACGTATCGACGGGAATCAACTCGTCGGCATTTTGTGGCGCAGGGGTTACCGGCTCGGTATTTGCCTGCAGGGCCAAGCTACAGATGCCTTCGGCATCGGTGGTGTTGAAGCGTACGTTGCTCAGTGCGTAACGCTCGGGTTCCGGGTGGTAGGTTAGAGTACCGTTCAGATCGAGCGGGATGGCGGGGGCTCCAGCAGGTTGATAGTTGAGCGTTGTTGCCAGGAGTGCGGGTTCTCCGAACGCAAACCCCTCGAGCTTGAGGTGGCTCACCTCGAGCCGGTCCCCGCCGTCTTCCATGGTCAAGTCTTCGATGGTCAGAGCTTGTATACGCCAATGGTCGAGATCCTCGATCAGGGTCATCACATCGATATCGAGGGCAAGCCGGCCGAGTTGCCAGCGGCGTCCCTCGTGTTCAGCGGATAACTTTTCTGCCGTCAGCAAAATCGGCGGGAAGAGGCGCCACCCGAGATCACCTTCGATTTTCACCGGCACGCCGGTTTGCTCGGCGATAAGCGCCTCCAACTCCGGCTTGAAACGGTTGGCGTCTTGAGTGAAATAGAAAATCGCGGCACCGGTGATCGCCAGCAGTGCCAGTAGGCTGAAGAAGAACTTTCGCATGTAGGGGTTCGGTCAGCTGAATTGGCTGACCATTATAGGGGTTTATGTATGACGTGCAGCTGAACGACGTAAGAAACGTGATGGCTGTAACATGCGTGGCCAGCGTACTTTGGCGCTGGTTCGCGATAGATAGTGGCTGACATGTTCCGTGAGTGCACGGTCGGCATCGTGGTAAGTCTCAAACGGGCCCATGGCTTGATTGCCCCGTGTGTTGAAATACCACAGTTGGTTTTCGCCCTGGTAGATTCGATCCGTATCCATAGTTTGTGGTCTACTGTCCCCCAGTTAGATTTCAGCACATTTTTATGAATTCATTGTATTTATTATGTAATGAGGTTTCCCTCCCCGGGCTTTGATTATGACCGTAGAGAGCTGGGACCCGAAAGCACTTGAGACAAGTTTGTCCGACAAGATTATTGGCCAGTTTCTGGTGGCCTCGGGCATGCTGGGAGAGCCGGAATTCGGCCTTGAAGAGGGAGAAGTTGCGGCTCTCGCCCCATTGGCCAGGTGCGGGAGCGCGGATTGGGCGGCTGCCAGCGAAGGTTTGGGCGATGCTGAGGTAATAGCCCTCATCAGGCTCTTTACCCTGGCGGAGGAGGCGTTTGCACTCTGGGATGCCGGCGCCAAATCGCCTGTCATACCACTTGCTGCCCAACTCAAGAAACGTGGTGTTTATCCGGACGACCTCACGGCATGGATCAAGGCGCATACCGGCAACCGCTTTCTGCCCTATGGCAGTTTGCTGGATCGCCTGTGAGGAACCTCTTCTCAATGGAGTGAGAACCCCCTTGGCCCTATACTTGCGCGGCTTTTTCGCCGGGATCCACCATGAGTGACAACCGCGTTGCGAGCGTCCGTCGCGACACGAAAGAAACGCAGATTCAGCTCACCCTCAATCTTGACGGCAGCGGATTGTGTGATCTGAAAACCGGCTTGCCGTTTTTCGAGCACATGCTCACTCAGGTTGCGCGTCATGGCCTCGTCGACCTTACCATCGATGCCAGGGGGGATCTCGAGATTGACGGCCACCACACCGTGGAGGACGTGGGCATCGTATTTGGTCAAGCGCTCAACAAGATCGTGGGTGATAAAAGGGGCCTGTGCCGCTACGGTCATGCTTATGTTCCCCTTGACGAAGCGTTGTCTCGAGCGGTCGTGGACCTGTCGGGGAGGCCGGGCCTCGAATATCGGGTGGATTACGTCCGGCCGCGCATCGGCGATTTCGACGTCGACCTCTTGAAAGAGTTCTTTCACGGGTTCGTCAACCATGCACAGGTAACGCTGCATCTCGACAACTTGTGGGGCGACAACGCGCATCACCAGGCGGAAACGTTGTTCAAGGCTTTTGGCCGGGCGCTCAGAATGGCGGTTGCGCGCGATCCGCGTATCCCGGACCAGATACCTTCCACCAAAGGCAGCCTGTAGAAGTGTCCTGTTTCACAACTAAGTTTGCGAGACAGGACACTAGATGCTGCTGATCCCGGCCATCGATCTCAAGGACGGTCGGTGCGTGCGCTTGAAGCAGGGTCGTCCGGACGATGTCACCGTCTTCTCCGAGGATCCCGTCGCCGTTGCCGTTCGGTGGCTCGATGCTGGTTGCCGACGCCTCCACGTGGTGGATCTGGACGGGGCGTTTGCTGGTGAGCCGCGTAATAAATCGCTCATACACGCCATCACCGAACGCATGGGTGATGTCCCGGTTCAGGTCGGCGGTGGCATTCGGGACCTCGATACCATAGAGGCATACCTCGAAGCCGGTGTAGCTCAGGTGATAATCGGCACGCGTGCCGTGGAGGAGCCGGGTTTTCTGGAGGATGCAACGCGGGAGTATCCGAATCGCATCACGCTCGGTCTGGATGCGCGCAACGGGATGCTTGCCACCGAAGGCTGGGACAAAACCAGTACCGTGAGCGCCATCGAGTTTACCCGGTGGGCCGGTGAGCTTGATATTGCCGCTATTGTATACACCGATATCGAGCGCGACGGGATGCTCTCGGGATTGAATGTGCGGGGCACTGTGCAGATAGCCGAGGCTGGGAACGTGCCCGTTATCGCCTCCGGAGGGATCACCAACCTGCGCGATCTCGCGAGCTTGAAGTCTGCTTTCCAGGAAACCCCGGGAACTCTCTTCGGAGCAATTACCGGCCGGGCCATTTACGCGGGAACCTTGGATTTTCAGGCTGGGCAAACACTAATGGATAGCGATGGTTGATAACCCTTAGTGGAACCGGATAGTCGCAGGCGTCAAAGCCGGGCGTGCAGTTTCGCGTCCTCCTGCTTCAACAACTCGAGCGCCTGCGCGAGGATGAGATCCTCGGAGTCGCCGTTTGCCTGAGCATCGAGTTCGAGTTCCACATCGGGGGTGATACCCACCTTGTGGATGGATCGACCGCTGGGCGTGAAATAGTAGGCTGTAGTGAGTTTGATCGCTCGATTTTGCGAGAGTTGCAACACGGATTGCACGGAACCTTTGCCGTAGCTGGTTGTACCCAACACGGTCGCGCGGTTGTGATCCTGCAATGCCCCGGCCACGATCTCGGAAGCGGATGCCGAGCCCTTGTTGATGAGCACCACGAGGGGGGCCCCCTCCAGGAAGTCTTTGCCGGAAGCCCGGTAACGCAGCTTGTTCGAAGGCAGGCGGCCCTCGGTGTAAACGATAAGACCCTCTTTTAGAAAACTATCGGCTACATCGACGGAGGACTGCAACAAGCCGCCTGGATTGTTGCGTAGATCGAGCACCAGACCTGCCAGCGGGGCCTGCGCCTGTTCGGTCAGCGTGGCCAGCGCGTGGCTGAAATCTTCGCTGGTGGTGTTTTGAAATTGTGAGATGCGGATGTAACCGAAGCCCGGTTCCAGCAGTCTGCTGCGCACGCTCGTCACCCGGATTACCGCCCGCTCGATGTCGAAATCGAGGGCTCGCAGCGCGTTCTCGCGCTCGATCCGTAGATGTACGGAACTGCCGGGTTCACCGCGCAGCAGGTTGATTACTTCAATGAGCATCTTGCCTTTGAGGGATTCGTGATCGAGCTCGATGATGCGGTCTCCGGGTGCCAGCCCCGTGGTGGCCGCCGGGGTGTCATCCAGTGGCGAAATTACCGTAAAAAAATCGTCCAGGAGACCGAGTTCGATGCCGATGCCGCCGAAGCGGCCCGTTGTTTCGGCCTTTAGATCGTCGTAGTCGCTGGAGTTCAGGTAATTCGAGTGTTTATCCAGTCCGGCGATCATTCCTTTGAGTGCGCTGTCTACCAGATCCTGCTCGTCGACCTCGTCGACATAGTTGCTGCGAACGTGATTCAGTACCTGGTTGAAAACGCGTTCCTGCTCATCGCCTACTTCCTGGGCGAGCACGTTGTGGTACACGATGATGCCGAAGGCAATCCCCGTGACCATGCTGATCACGATACCGAAAAGGGTAATGGGTCGAAGTGTCATACGTGGCAGTGTTACAGGTTGGTTGAAATTGCGCTAGCCTGGGTCACCCCTGAAAACGGGTAAAAGGGTCGAACTTGACTCTTGCCTCCCCGGAGTTTTCCTGTTAGCGGTCCGCCAGCCATCCTAAAGGATCTCTGGCCGTACCTTGTTGACGTACTTCAAAGTACAAGCCACTGGCCTTTTGGCCACCGCTGCGCCCCGCACGGGCAATGAGCTCTCCACTTTCGACCCATTCCCCCGCAGCCTTGTTCAACACGTCGGCTTGCCCGTACAGGGTCATGTAGCCGCTACCATGATCAATAATAGTCAACAGCCCGAATCCCCGCAGCCAATCGGCAAAAACGACGCGTCCTCGAAAGATGGCCGTTACCGGCGTGCCTTCTACCGCCGCCAGAACCATGCCATGCCAGACCAGACGACCATCGGCCCGTGGTTGCCCAAATCGCGAGGTCAATGTGCCGGCTACCGGCCAGGGAAGGGACCCCTTGCGGCTGGCGAATTGCGAGCCGTCGAGTTCGGTGGTGCGCCGGTGCAGTTCCGCGAGGAGCTGCTCCAGACGATTGCGGTCGGTTTGCAGACGTTTTCTCAGAGCGGTCTTGTTTTCGACCTGCGCGGAGAGGCCGGCCAGAAGGGTTTGACGTTGTTTATGTTCGGTCATCAGTGCTCGCTGTTGTTTTGCCAGTCCCGCCTGGCGCATTTGATGGTCGGCCACGCGTGCAGCGAGTTGTTCTTCGTTGGCCGCCAGATCCTTAAGGGTCGTCTGATAGGCAGCGAGGGATTTCATGCGCGCATCGCTGAAGTAGCGGTGATACCGCATCATCCGCTCGAAGGTCTCCGGAGATTGTTGATTGAGCAGCAGTTTGAGGAAATCCTGGCCGCTCAATCTATACGCTGCAGAGAGATGTTCGGCAACGCGGCGGGCCTGCTCGATGCGACGTGTTTCCAGAGACTCCTGCTCTTCGTTCAGCACGTGTAACGAATTCTGCACCGTCTTGAGCGCCTCACCGGCCGCCGCTACTCGTCGGTTCAGGTTCGCCACCTCACGATCTTTGGATTTGACGTCTTTCAGCCAGCGCACTCTTTTGCGCTCGGCGTCGTCGAACCACACATCGAGGGAGTTGAGCCGATCCAGAACGGTCTTCAACTCTGCCTGGGTAGTGATTCTGTCGGTTGTTGCCCCGACAGCAGTCCCCGAAATAACGATGCCAGCCCACAACCAGTGAACAAAGTGTTTGCGCGCGTTTTCGGTGATTGCCTCGATCATGAATGTGAGAGTCGGCGCTCGCAGGCTCACGCGTTGGGTGGTTCCTTGATATTGGCCAGGGAACGTCCGGTCATTTCCACCGGCGTTTCCAGCTGCATCAAAGCCAGGAGGGTCGGGGCGACATCGGACAACGTTCCGCCAGAAGCAAAATCCAACTGTTGCCGTCCCACATAAACCAGGGGAACGGGCTCACGGGTATGGGCGGTATGTGCCTGACCGCTCGCCTCGTCATACATCCGTTCGACGTTGCCGTGATCCGCGGTGATCAGCATCTGACCGTCCACTTCCGTTAACGCCGCATGCACCCGTCCGAGGCACACGTCCAACGCCTCCACGGCTTTGATGGCGGCTTCGAAATTGCCGGTGTGTCCCACCATATCGCAGTTGGCGTAATTGCAGATAATAATGTCGTATGCCCGTGTCGATATTGCTTCAACGAGTTCATCGGTTACTTCCGGTGCGCTCATCTCAGGTTGCAGATCGTAAGTGCTCACTTTCGGCGAAGGAACCAGGACGCGGTGCTCGCCTTCAAAAAGCGCTTCATGTCCGCCGGAGAAGAAAAAGGTCACGTGGGCATATTTTTCGGTTTCTGCGATACGCAACTGACGCATGCCTTTGTTTGCCAGGTACTCTCCAAGGGTGTTGACGAGCACGGGTGTTTCGAAAGCGCAGGAGGTATCGATGTCGTCGGCGTACCGGGTGAGAGTCACGAAGTCCACCAGTTTTACCGTTGAACGGCGTGCGAATTCGGCAAACTCCGTTTCGATGATCGCCCTGGTGAGTTCACGCGCCCGGTCGGCGCGAAAGTTCATGAACACCACCGCGTCGCCGTCTTGCATCGTCACCGGGAGTTCGTTGAGCCCATGTATTGCCGTTGGTTGCACGAACTCATCGGTCTCCTCTCTGCGGTAGGCCAACTCCAGTGCGGCTGTGGCACTGTTTGCATGAAACGGCGCTTCGCCGCGCACCAGCAGGTTGTAGGCGCGGTTCACCCGATCCCAGCGATTGTCCCGGTCCATTGCGAAATATCGGCCGCAGATTGAGGCCACATGGCCAATCTCGAGCCTCGCGAGCGTTGCTTCGGCTACCTCGAGGGAAGCGAGGGCGCTTTTGGGCGGTGTGTCGCGACCGTCGAGGAAGGCATGCAGGTAGACGCGCTCGACACCTGAAGCTGCCGCCGATTCCAGACAGGTAAAAATCTGCTGCTCATGGCTATGTACGCCTCCAGGGGAGAGCAGACCCATGACGTGTAAAACACCCCCCGAAGTCGCTACCCGTTCATAAGCTTGTTTGAGGGTCGGGTTGTCGGCGAAACTGCCGTCTTCGATGGCTCGGTTGATGCGAGAGAACTCCTGTTGTACCACGCGACCGGCACCGAGATTCATATGCCCGACTTCGGAGTTGCCCATCTGGTTTTCAGGCAGCCCCACGTCGACACCAGATCCGGATATCAACGTGTGGGGTTGATCCGACCAGAAGCGATCCCAGACAGGGGTGTGGGCGTGCGCGATGGCGTTTGCATCTGGAGATTCGTTGTGCCCGAACCCGTCCAGAACCACAAGCAGGGTGACGTTGCGCATCGGTAATCTGGTGTTGGGCAGGAGGCACGCATTCTAGCAGAAACGATTCTTCTAGCGGCCAGTTAGGTGTGTATAATCGCGCGGTTTTCAAAAACCGCCAGGGCCTCGAGCCACCGAGACGATTTATGGATCAAGTCATTGAATTTGTTGGGAATCATCCGTTTCTCATAGGCTCTTTTGTCCTGTTGCTTACACTTTTTGTGCGCAATGAAACCCGCCGTGGCGGGTCTGCCGTGAGCGCTCAAGAACTGGTGAATCTGGTTAACCGGGAAAACGCGGTCATAATTGATGTACGCGACAAAAAAGAGTTCGATCAAGGTCACATCGTGAATGCAGTGAACATTCCGTTCGCGAACCTGTCCGGTCGCGTTGATGAACTCAACAAATACCGGGAACTACCAATGGTGGTTGCCTGCAAGCAGGGCCAGCACGCAGGGTCTGCAGGCACGCTCCTGCGTAAGGCGGGGTTTGAAAACATCAGCCGATTAACTGGAGGAATTGCAGAGTGGCGCAATCAGAATCTGCCGGTAGTGAAAGCGTAAGCAACGGCCAAATTCGCCTTGAACGGTTATATCTGAAGGATGCTTCTTTCGAGTCTCCATCCAGCCCGGAGATATTCGCCGAGCAATGGAAGCCGGAGGTTCAGGTGGATATCAACACCCGCTCGAGCATGCAACCGGACAACCGTTTCGAGGTGCTCCTGACGCTCACCCTGCGCGCCAAACTCGCAGATGACAAGATCGCTTTTATCGTGGAGATTCAACAGGCGGGTATGTTCTTCATCGAAGGGATCGAAGCGGAAGTACTGCAGCGGGTACTCGGCACGATCTGTCCGAATACGCTTTTTCCCTATGTCCGGGAGAACGTGGATTCGCTGGTGGTCAAAGGCGGCTTCCCGGCTATGCATCTGGCTCCCGTGAATTTCGACGGTCTTTACGCGGAGGCTTTGCGCAGGCAGGCGGACGGCGCCGATAGCTCGGAGGGCGAGGTATCACACTAGCGCGGTCGTACCCCGGGTAGTAATCTCTATTTAAGCCCCGCCCGGAAAACCCAACTGTCGCCACGCCTCGTAGAGAACCACCGCGACGGTGTTGGCAAGGTTGAGGCTGCGGGAGTCCTCGCACATGGGGACTCTCAGCCGATTGTCCTCGGCGATGGTGTTCAGCAGCTTCATCGGTAAACCTCGAGTTTCGGGTCCAAACAGCAGAATGTCGTCGTCGAGAAATTTCGCATCGCTGTAGCGCCGCGTCGCCTTGGTGGTCAGCGCGAAAATGCGCCCGTGAGAGGTCTTTAAACAGTCCGCAAGCGACGCGTGGACTTTGACTGCGGCCCACTGGTGATAGTCGAGTCCGGCGCGCTTGAGCTTCGCGTCGTCGAGTTCGAATCCGAGGGGTTCGATGAGGTGCAGTTCGGCGCCGGAGTTTGCACAAAGCCGGATCACGTTGCCGGTATTCGGCGGTATTTCCGGTTCGTAAAGCACTACCTTCAGCGTCATCCAACACCCTGACTCGAAACAAATTCACCCAACCGCGTACCGGCAACACCAATGGGAAGCTGACCCGCAATATTGCCAGGTTACAGGTCTTTCATACCCAGTTCGCTGATCTTTCGAGTCAGAGTGTTCCGTCCCCACCCCAATAATACCGCCGCATCGCGCTTGCGTCCGCCTGTTTGTTTCAATGCCGTTCGGATCATGATGCGTTCAAATTTTGGCGTTGCGGTATGGAGTAGGGGTTGCGCGTGTTTTTCGGCAAGTTCTTGTGTCGCCCAGATTTCCAGAGCCTGTTCCCAGCTTTCTCCACGGGTTGTGTCGTTGGGGTTCTTCTTGAGTTCAGGGGGTAGATCCTCGAGGTGAATTTCCCGTCCGGAGGCCATGACAGTGAGCCAGCGGCAGGTGTTTTCCAGCTGTCGAACGTTGCCGGGCCAGTCCAGCGATGTGAGATATTCCATCGTCTCCGGACGCACCGTCTTCGCCTCTCCACCGAGTTCTTCGGCTGCCCGGTCGAGGAAGTGACGCGATAACAGCGGGATGTCGGCCTTACGATCGGCAAGCATTGGCACATGAACGGCGATGACGTTCAGTCGGTGGAAAAGATCCTCGCGGAAACTGCCGTCCCGCACTCGTTGCTCGAGGTTCTGGTGGGTGGCGGCGATGATGCGTACGCTCACCCTGACGGGGGAGTGCCCGCCAACACGGTAGAACTCGCCATCGGCAAGCACGCGCAGGAGGCGCGTTTGAGTTTCCTGAGGCATGTCTCCTATTTCATCGAGAAACAAGGTGCCGCCGTTCGCCTGCTCGAAGCGACCAATGCGCCGGCTGGTTGCGCCGGTGAAGGCGCCCTTCTCATGGCCGAACAACTCCGCCTCAACCAGTTCTCTCGGAATGGCGGCCATGTTCAAGGCAACAAAAGGTTTGCCTCGCCGTGGGCTATGGCGATGCAGGGCGCGGGCGACCAGTTCTTTTCCCGAGCCTGATGCTCCGTGAATGAGTACGGTGACGTTGGAGTTCGCCAGTCGCCCGATGGCCCGGAACACCTCCTGCATGGCGGGTGCCTGGCCGATGATCTCTGGAACGGGTTCAACCACGGAACCCGCACCGTCTCCGCCATCATCCGCTTCCTCGGCGTAGGTGATGGCCCGCCGTATGATCGCAACCGCTTCGTCGACATCGAACGGTTTCGGCAGGTATTCGAAAGCCCCGCTCTGGTAGGCGTTTACCGCGCTGTCGAGATCGGAGTGGGCGGTCATGATGATCACCGGCAATCCGGGATACGCGGCGTGCACCTCACCCAGAAAGTCCAAGCCGTCCGTGCCGGGCATGCGTACATCCGTAATGATCGCGAGAGGTCTTTCGTCGTGGAGATGGTGCATGGCGTGATCGGCGGATGCGAATGCGCTGATCTGAATATCCGCCTGGGTCATGGCGCGCTCCAGAACCCAGCGAATGGAACGGTCGTCATCGACGACCCACACACGATTACTCATCTGGCTGGTCCTTCGGTAAGTATTTCGGCGCTGTTATTTGGGAGGTTGTGCTCTAACGGCAGGAACACCGAGAAACAGGTTTCACCTGCATCGCTTCGGCATGAGAGAATGCCGTGATGCTGACCGACGATGGTCTGGGTGATGGCGAGCCCTAAACCCGTGCCATCGGCACGACCGCTGATCATTGGAAAGAAAATACGGTCACGCAGGTCTGAAGGGATGCCGGGTCCGTTGTCCAGAATGTCTATCTGAGCGGCCATCCGGTGACGGATGGTGCCCATGGTGAATTGCCGCACCACCCGGGTTCTGAGCACGATGCGTGGACTGTGCGTCTCTTCCAGGGCCTGTCCGGCATTACGTATGATGTTCAGGAAGGCCTGGATGATCTGTGCCTCGTCGGCGCTGATCGGTGGCAGGCTTGGGTCGTAGTCACGCTGAAAATCGATCCGGCCCGGTAACTCGGCATCTACGAGTCGGATCACGTGTTCGAGTACCGAGTGTACGTTGACCTGCTCGATTTGCGGGTGTCGGTTTGGCCCCAACATGCGATCTACGAGATCGGTGAGCCGATCGGCTTCGTTGATGATGATGCGGGTGTATTCGGTGAGCGCGTCGTCTTTGAGTTCCCGTTCGAGAAGCTGGGCTGCGCCACGCAAACCGCCGAGGGGGTTTTTGACCTCGTGAGCGAGCCCGCGTACGAGCTTGCGGCTGGTTTCCTGGGAATAAAGCGAATAATCGTCTCGATTGATGCGCAACAGGCGGTTGAGCGGTTGCAGTTCGATGATCAGCTGATCTGTGTTTGGGACCAGGGAGGCGGTGAGATCAACGGTCATCGGGGTACCATCGCGGAGACGAAACTCGGCGGCGCGTTTGGTAATCGATTGACCGGTTTCGAAAGTTTCGTCGAACCCGGTAAATGCCTCCGACCCATCATCGAATGTCAGTTCCCTCAGCGCGGTACCGGTCGAGCGCGGTTCGCTGGTTCCGAACAGTGCCTCGGCGGCCGTGTTCATGTAACAGACCTTCCGCGCATCGTTCACCACCAGCACGGCGGTGCTCATGTGCTCCAATATGGTCTCGGCTAGCTTTGCCATGGATGTCTCTGCTGGAAAGGGAGCCGCCCTGCCCAGGTTCGGTGAGTGCCTTTACGCTGTTTCTCTCTGTTTCTCTCAGCAAGAAACGGTCCAACTACAACGAATCGGGACACATTAACGGCGATACCGCGAAATGAGCGGCCCGCCGCGCCCTGGAAGGTGATACTTGCGGGGCTTGCGGCCCAAAACTCACTTTTGCGCACGCACTAATTTAGTGCGTGCGCAAAAAAAGGTCAACCGGCGTTGGCCGCGTTAACCGTTCAGCGATGAGGTGTTGCTCTGGCTGGTCCGGCCGAGTAGCGCATGAGGTGTACAACGGAAGCTTCACTGGTCAACAACACGGAGCCCGCCTCGTCGACTATCTCCACGGAAAGCCGGTGTGTGCCGCGGTCGACATTGCTGAGGGTGAACTCGGCGTTGCGGGAGGTCTGCTGTGGCGAGCCGTCTAAAAGGAGTCGCAGGCTGTGACCGGGCTGCAACCGGGGACTGACCGTGGCGGCGACACTCAGATTGCCCGCGTTGTTGCGCACAGTCGCGTCGTTCGAGGGGGATTTGATACGCAGGAATTCATATTCCGGGACGATGGCTTCCACGGGGTCGTCGGCTTTGTCCTGGACGATCCATAGTTGCCTGACGTCCGGGGTGCGTACCGTTTTGGTTTCGAACGAATTCAGGGGGTCGAGTTCCACCGTTACGGATGACTGATCGGCTCGGGGTGGCACGTCCGTAAAAGCCACATTGCCGTACTCGTCGACGGTTCGATAGATCTTACCGGCAGCGGTCGCGCCGGTTGCCATGGCGAGGCTCACGAGAGCCAATACCAGGACGAAACCGGTGCGGGGGGTTGCGAGGGTTGGGAGTTTCTTTTGAATCAGCCTCACTTATACCTGCTACGCACGTTATTGCACACCCTGCACGAGTGACGTATGCCGCACCCGTTGCTATTCATGCGTAGTTTGACAGCAAATGAACGACAAAAAGCCTCAATTCGTAAACGAATTGAGGCTTTTTGGCGGATAAATCTCGTCGCGATGCGCTACAGGCTGTAGTACATCTCGAATTCGACCGGATGGGTGGTGGCGTTCAGGTAGTCCACTTCTTCCTGTTTGAGGGCAAGATAACCATCGATCTGGCTGTCCGTGAACACATCTCCCGCGGTCAGAAACTCCCGATCCGCGTCGAGGGCGGCCATGGCCCCCTCGAGGGAAGAAGCGACCGTAGGTACGCCTTCCAGCTCTTCCGGCGGTAGATCGTACAGATCTTTGTCGAATGAGTCCCCGGGATGTATCTCGTTTTTGATCCCATCGAGGCCGGCCATGAGCATGGCGGCGAAATTCAGATAGGGGTTGCCGGTGTTATCCGGGAAACGAACCTCGATGCGGTAGCCGCGTGGGTTGTCACCCTGGATATGGGGCACCCGTATCGATGCGGACCGGTTGCGAGCCGAGTAAACCAGCAATACGGGCGCTTCGAAGCCCGGCACCAGGCGCTTGTAAGAGTTGGTGCTGGCGTTGCCGAAAGCGTTGAGGGCGCGGGCATGTTTGATGATGCCGCCGATATAAAACAACGCCGTCTCCGAGATTCCCGCATAGGCATCCCCATGGAAGATATTGGTGTCGCCCTTGGCAATGGACTGGTGGACGTGCATGCCGTTGCCGTTGTCGCCCACGAGGGGTTTCGGCATGAAAGTGGCCGTCTTACCGTAGGCATCAGCCACGTTATGGACGCAATACTTGTAGATCTGCACCTCGTCGGCCTTGCGGACCAGAGTATTGAACTTCACCCCGATTTCTGCCTGACCGGCGGTACCGACCTCGTGGTGGTGCACTTCCACTTCCAATCCCATGGACATCATCGCGGAGCACATGGCCGCGCGCAGATCCGCCATGGAATCTACGGGCGGCACCGGAAAGTAGCCGCCTTTGATACCCGGTCGATGGCCGAGGTTGCCGCCATCGAAGGCGGAGCCGGATTCCCATGCCGCTTCTTCTGCGCTGATGGCATAAGAAGCACCCTGCATTTCGACCTTAAAGCGGACATCGTCGAAAACGAAAAATTCGTTTTCCGGGCCGAAATAGGCGGTGTCTCCGATGCCGGTGGAGGTGAGGTAGGCTTCTGCTTTCTTGGCCGTTCCGCGGGGATCGCGGTCGTAGGGTAACATGGTCATTGGTTCGACGATGTCGCAGCGCAGGTTCAGCGTGGTGTCGTCGCGGAACGGGTCTATCACCGGCGTGCTGTCGTCGGGCATGAGGATCATGTCGGAATCGTCGATGGGCCTCCAGCCGGCAATGGACGATCCGTCGAACATGATGCCTTCGACAAAAGCGTTGGCGTCCAGTCGGCTGGCTGGAATGCTGGTATGTTGCTCCTTGCCTCGGGGATCGGTGAATCGCAGATCCACCCACTTGGCATCATTGTCCTTGATCATATTGATGGTGTTGTCAGACATCGGTATTACCTGCTCCTACTGTTTTATCTTTCTGATTCAATCTTTGGGTTTCTAGCTACCAATCAATCCTACCTACGCACCATGCAACTTCGTTGCCAGAACGGATGCGTATTCAGCAAAGGGACTGGGCCGTAAGTGATCGTTCACTTGCACACTCGATTGGTGCGTAAATCCCCCCGTTCCCCCACCACGCACCGATTTGGTGCGCTCTGATTTCAAGCGCAGACTCTCACCCGAATCCGGATGTCTCTGCCTTTCTGCTCGGTTTCCACCAGTTCATGACCGTGAACCCGGCACCACGCTGGTATGTCGTGTAATGTCCCAGGGTCGGTCGCAAACACATCGAGCAACATACCTGGTGTCAGGTTTTTGATTTTATCCTGGGTCCTGATCACCGGCAGTGGACACAGTAACCCTCTCGTATCCAGGGTTTCAAGCCGAGACATGCCAATTCTCGCAAACTTCGTTTGGGGGAAGCGGAACAACGGTCTTTTCCTCAATCTCGCCCCCGGGCTGTTGTACCGAAACGCGTACCTCCCTCGCGGTTTTCCCTTGGCTGTAGCGGGCTACGATGCGCGCGGCAAGGTGAATGTCCTCAGGGCCGGGTGTACCGTCGATCAGGCACAGCGGCCCTCGGTGGCTTACCGGGTGAAGCGAGACGAATTGTTTGCGATAACCTTCGAGGTAGTTGTTTTCGCCTTCCTCGCGCCCGACGATCAGCTTGAAGTGGGGGGCGGGGCGGATGTGCCGGCCGATCTTCAGCAGGACGATGTCGTCGAGTTCGTACTCCCGGTGACCGTGAGCCTGCCAGAGATCGACCAGCTTGGCGGAATATTGGGCGTCCGTCAGAAAACAACAGCCGCCTGCGGGTTGCGCCCAGTCGCTGAAACCGAATTTTTCGGCGAGCTGGATCTGCGGCTTGCGGGTACGGCCGCTGAAGTCGTGGAGTTCCTCACGGTTTACCCAACCCTCTTTCTCGGGCAGGGTCGGGGGCAGGTTTTTCGCGCACAGCGGCCGCAGCAGGCGATCGTCAGCCCCCGACTCACGGGCGATCACCGGCATGGTATCTTTACGCTGGCTCATCGGGCGTTGCCCGATCACCTCACCGGTGATGATGAAGTCGAACCCGTTCTCCTCCATGAAACCCCACGCCAGCGCTTTACGAACCATGAAAACCTTGCAGTCCAGACAGGGGTTGAGGTTTGCTCCGTAGCCGTGTTTCGGGTTCAGCAATACGTCTTTGTATTCGTCGATGACGTCGATGATGTGCAGCTTGATGCCAAGTTGTTCCGCCACCCACAGGGCATTGTTCCGTTTGGGTTTGGCCCGGTCTTTTTCTCGAATGGCGTGAGTATGTCCTTCCACGCAAAAGCCGGTGAAGAAGTTGATACCTTCCACGTGTACGCCCTGCTCCATGATGACCTTCGCTGCCAGCATGGAGTCCAGACCGCCCGAAATTAACGCGACAGCCCTCCGCGGTTCCGCCATAATTCGCCACCTTTTTTTCGGCAGAGAATATTAGTGTCTCGAGTCCCCCTGCGCAACGTCGCCATCATCGCTCACGTGGATCATGGCAAAACAACGCTTATCGACCGGTTGCTCCAACAGACGGGCATGCTGGGGCGCAACGCCGCGCTGGCCGAACGGGTGATGGACAGCAACGAACTCGAACGTGAGCGTGGGATCACGATACTCTAGAAAAACACCGCCATCGAGTACCTTGAGCACCGAATCAACATCGTCGACACCCCCGGCCACGCCGATTTCGGTGGAGAAGTGGAACGGATACTCTCCATGGTCGATTCTGTGCTGCTGCTGGTTGACGCGGTGGAAGGCCCCATGCCGCAGACCCGCTTCGTGACCCAGAAGGCCTTCGCGGCGGGCCTGAATCCAATTGTTGTGGTGAACAAGGTGGACCGCCCCGGTGCGGAGCCTCACCGCGTGGTGGATGAAGTATTCGACCTGTTCGACAACCTCGGTGCAACGGAAGATCAGTTGGATTTCCCGATAGTTTACGCATCGGCCCTGTTGGGCCAGGCAGGCGAGGAGCCCGACCCCCTTGGGGAAGACATGACGGTACTCCTCGATACGATTATCGACTGTGTGCCGCCGCCCGACGTGGAAGAAGATGCGCCGCTGCAGATGCAGATCAGCGCGCTCGACTACTCGAGCTTCGTTGGCGTCATGGGCATTGGTCGGATCAAGCGCGGTCGGGTGAGCCGAAACCAACCCGTGGTGGTTGTGGACCCTGATGGACGGTCCCGTAAAGGGAAGATCCTTTCGGTGCTCGGATACAGGGGACTCGAGCGTATCGAGCGTGAAGAGGCTTTCGCCGGTGACATCGTCTGTGTCACCGGGGTAGCGGAAATCGGGATTTCCGAGACCATTTGTGCCCCGGAGCGAGTCGAGCGGTTGCCGGCCCTCATCGTGGATGAACCGACCCTCACGATGATGTTCTGCGTAAACACCTCACCTTTCGCCGGCCGCGACGGCGATTACCTCACCAGCCGTCAGCTGAAGGACCGGCTGTATCGCGAAGCGTCTCATAACGTGGCACTTTCGGTGAGCGAAACCGACGACCCGGATCGTTTCCAGGTGTCCGGACGTGGTGAGTTACACCTGTCCGTGTTGATTGAAACTATGCGCCGAGAGGGATATGAGCTTGCGGTTTCGCGCCCCCAGGTCATCACTCGAGAGGTTGACGGCGAGATTCTCGAGCCTTTCGAGATATTGACGGTTGATATTGAGGACGTTCATCAAGGCAAGGTAATGGAAAGCCTCGGCGTGCGCCGTGGTGGGCTCGAAGCGATGTATCCGGACGGCCACGGCAGGGTGCGGATCAGATATCGCATTCCAACTCGTGGGCTCATGGGCTACCGGCAACAGTTTCTCTCAATGACCTCCGGCACCGGTATCATGACCTTTGCCGCCGAAGGGTACGGGCCGCGTACCCCCGGGGAGATAGGGCAACGCAAGAACGGCGTGCTCATCGCCATGGCCGAAGGCAAAGCCGTGGCATATGCGCTGTTCAACCTGCAAAACCGGGGTCGGTTGATGATCGGACCGAACGATGAGGTATACGAGGGTATGGTTGTCGGTTTGAACAGTCGCGATTCCGACATGGTTGTCAACCCCCTGAAAGAAAAGAAGCTCACGAATATTCGCGCCGCGGGAAGCGACGAGAATATATTGCTCACCACTCCGATGCGCTTGAGCCTCGAGCAGTCGCTGGAATTCATCGACGACGATGAACTGGTGGAGATCACCCCCAAGGCGATTCGTATCCGCAAACTCTACCTGAAAGCCCACGAACGGAAGCGGGCCGGATAAAAAGGGGTCAGTTCATTTTACCTCGGTTACCGGGGCAGACTCAGCATAAGTTGATCTGCGTGCGCGGGAGATTACATGCGTGTTTTGTTACAGCGAGTGAGCGAAGCGTCTGTAACGGTCGACGGAGAAACCATTGCGGGTATCGGTTTTGGGCTGCTGGTTTTTCTGGGGGTGGAGAAGGGAGACTCCCAGGCCGAGGTCAACCGGCTGGTGGAAAAAACGTTGGGGTTGCGCATCTTTCCCGATGCGGACAAGGCGATGAATCGCTCGGTGATGGAGGTTGATGGCGGGGTCCTGGTTGTTTCTCAGTTCACTCTGGCTGCGGATACGACGAGGGGCAGGCGCCCCGGCTTCAGCCCGGCGGCGGCGCCAGAACTTGCCGAGATACTTTATCGTAGTTTCGTCAAACGTATGCGGGAATGTTGGAGCAAAGTCAGTGAGGGTCGATTCGGAGCCGATATGCAGGTGGCGCTGACCAACGATGGGCCGGTTACTTTTTTGCTCGAGAAATGAGAGTAGTGAGACAAACGGGCGCCTGGTGCGATCAGCGGGGTTGATCGAGGGGGAGATATTCCAACTCCACGTCTGCCAGGCCTTCCATATTCACGTAACCATAGGCAATTTCGCGAAACCCGTGTTTTTTGTAGAAACGGCGTGCTTTTAGGTTGCGCTGAAAAGTGTACAGGTGCAGGCGCCCTGGAGCGGCGGACTTGGCGAGTTCGATGAACTGGCTGCCGACGCCCCGGTTTTGATGATTCACATGCAGGTAAAGCTGTTCGATTTTCTCACCGGCTTGGGCCATAAAGCCGACAATCGTTTCCCGGTGTTGTGCGACCGTGAGGACCGCGCGCTTGCGCAACACCTCGAGCAGAAATTCGCGCTGCTCCTCAAATGAATGTGAATCCCTGTAGGGTGCAAGCGCTCTGTTGAAACTGCGCCGCCACATGGAAATGAGTTCATCAACCATCTCCGGGCGGAAGTCGACGAACTCGAGCTGGCTCATGTATTCGGCGCTCGGCTCGCTTCTCAGTCGGGTTCGTTGGAATGCCGTTCGACGAACCGTGCGAGGAAGACGCCTATTTCGAACAGAATCCACATCGGTAGTGCCAACATGAGTTGTGAAATGACGTCGGGTGGGGTCAACAGCATCCCGACGATAAAACACCCGACGATGATGTAAGGCCGTTTTTTCGCCATGCTTGCTGCGGTGGAGAGGCCCGACCATGCAATCAGCACAGTGGCAATGGGAATCTCGAAAGCGAAACCGAATGCGAAGAACAACTTCAGCACAAAATCGAGGTAGCTGCTTATGTCGGTCATCATCGTCACGCCTTCAGGCGTCACGCTGGCGAAAAACGCGAATATGAGTGGAAAGACGGCGAAATAAGCAAACGACATACCGAGATAGAAAAGCATGATGCTCGAGAGCAGCAACGGGACGGCAAACTTCTTCTCGTGAAGGTAGAGACCAGGCGAGACAAACCCCCAGATCTGGTGTAACAGAAATGGCATACCGAGGAAGATGGCTGCAAAAATGGTTGTCTTGAACGGTGTCAGAAAAGGTGAGGCAACACCCGTTGCGATCATATTGCCACCGTTGGGCAGGTGCGCCATCAACGGCGCGGCGATGAAGCGGTAGAGATCGTCGGCGATAAAAAACAACGGGATGAAAATGAGGACCACGACCAATACGCCGCGAAGAATGCGTGAGCGCAGTTCGATGATGTGAGATAAAAACGGTTGCTCCGCGCTGTCCACCAACTCATCGTGGGTGGTTTGTTCTTCGTTAGCCACTTCTAGGGAACCTAGCCATTTGCTTCGTTAGCGGGGCGCACCCCGTCCGTGGGTTGTTCTTTGATCTCGTCTGCGGCTTTTTCTTCTGAAGGCGGGTTGTCGTCGGGCGTGCCGAGTGCATGCGCTGCATCGTCGGTATCCGGTGCCGGGTCAACCGGCGTGCTCGCACTGCTCGCGTCGCTCGCTGGCGGCGGCTCCCTCGATGATGTTTCGGAGCCTGGGAGAATGGTGGCTTCCTCCAGAACCTTGCGGGTGTCGTCCGCCGTGCCGCGCACCTCTGCCTCGATCCGTTTCATCTCCTCCATCACGGATTCGTTGTGCAACTGCCGGCGTACCTCGTCCATACCGATTTCGGCCTCGATTTCGTTTTTGACCTTGGCGAAGCTGCGTCGCATGCGGCCCAGCCACAGACCCAAGGTGCGTAACGTTTCCGGTAGACGTTCCGGTCCGATCACCAGCAACCCGACGACGGCGATCAAAACCAGTTCGGGAAAACCGATATCAAACATGCGTGTCTTGTTTACTCTCGCTGCGGTGCGCTTCGTTCAATTCGCCATCGATCACCTTGGGATCTTCGGTTGTTCTGGTTTGCTCATCGTCGGTCACCGCCTTGCGAAAACCTTTGATGGCATTACCCAGATCCGCGCCGATGCTCTTCAACCGCTTCGGTCCGAAAATCAGCAGTACAATGGCTAGAATGACCAGAAGCTCGGTTAGACCAAATCCTCCAAACAGGAGCTATCTCCATTTCCATTCGTAGTTACGTAATTGCCGGTAATTATAGGGTGTCCGGGTGCCGTTGGGGGTGGAATCAGTCGCGGATTCGGTCAGGTTCTTTTTCTTCATGATTGCCCCCTGTTCGCCTTTTCGGCGTGTCCCGAAGTCCCGAAACGCGCTTCGAGGAGTTCCAGCACCCAGCGTGGTTTCTGCTCGAGGTGCACGAGCAGCACACAGGTGTGAAACCACAGGTCCGCCACCTCGTGCAACAGTGCCTCCTGGCGGCCGTCGGCGACCGCCTCTTTGCCCGCGATAATCACCTCCGTGGCTTCCTCGCCCACTTTCTCGAGTATCCTGTTGAGCCCGTTCCGGTAAAGACCTGCCACATAGGACGATTCGTGGTCCGCACCGCGTCGTGCTTCGAGAACTTTGGTCAATTCGTCGATTATGTTCATTACTGCTTCTCTGCTAACGCCTTTAGAAACTTTTCCGGGGTGTGCAACCTGCCGCTAAGCTCGAATCAGCAACAGGGATCCGAGCAGGGCGCTCACCAGACCTGCCACTGTGGAGAGATCCTCGCCGGCCTGCAACGAATGTGACACAGGTTCCCATAACAGGAACGTGGCCGCGACGATCAAGGCTGCTCCCGCATACCGGCGAATCCTGCCGCGACGACTGAGCTTTGTTACCCGCTGTTCCATATTCGCCAACGAAGTACCTTGCCGGACGACGGTACGTTCCAGGTGGCGGATCTGGCTCGTCGCGTCCAGAATCAGAGCGGGGAGCCTCGGTAGCTGCTGGAGAAGCTCTGGTCCCCGAGCCGCGAACGCGCGCAGAGTTGCCGCGGGGCCAACATGTTCGGCCATCCAGGTTTCCATGAACGGTTTTGCGGTTTCCCAGAGGTCTAGCTCCGGGTAGAGCTCCCGGCCAAGACCCTCAATGTACAGGAGCGTCTTCTGCAGCAGCACGAGCTGAGGTTGGATCTCCATCTGAAACTGGCTTGCTGTCTGAAAAAGCTGGACGAGAAACTGGCTGAACTGGATCTCGTTCAAAGGTTTCTCGAAGATGGGTTCGCAGAGTTCTTTGATAACGCGTTCGAATTCAACGGCGTCGGTTTCTTCTGGAATCCAGCCGGAATCCAGGTGTAAGCGGGCAACTTCCGCGTAGTCACGGTTGAAGAACGCCAGCAGGTTGCGAGCGAGATAGTCCTGATCTTCCCTGGTCAACTTGCCGATGATGGCGCAGTCGACCGCGATGTACCGGGGGTTTTCCGGATCAGCGACGTCGACGAATATGTTGCCGGGGTGCATGTCGGCGTGGAAAAAGTTATCGATGAACACCTGAGTGAAGAATGTTTCGACACC
>JAPUJX010000018.1 GCA_027295975.1 Gammaproteobacteria bacterium | reverse complement strand
TATATCGACGAGGTCTTCGTCAAAATCAATGGCAAACGACATTATCTTTGGAGGGCTGTTGATCAGGACGGAGAGGTAGTTGATGTCTACCTACAGGCCAAGCGTGACGGAGCAGCCGCAAAGCGATTCTTCAAGCGATTGGTGACCCGGCGGACACCTGATACGCGCCTGGTTATTCCTTGACGAAAGCGCTGGACCCGTCTCGACCGGGAAACGGTTCGGTTGTCCACGGGTCCGGTGAGGTTCCCAATTCGTAACCGATCTCGTACAGTTTTTTCATCTCCTGCGGATCAAAGAGCTCCCGATCATGTGGAGTGTAGTCGTCCGGAACGTCGAGATAGTGGAACCCGTAGCCGTCCCGTTGAGTTACTGCGTAAATGCGAAACAGGTCCATGATCGCGGAACTCTTGATCATGGAAGAAATCGATCTGATCGATATTTTGGTCACATTACGTTCGATGTGCATGGGTTCTGCGACGAGTTGTCCGTTGCGCAGCACATACAAGTCTGCCGAGAACGGCACGCCCGCGCGCTCTGCTTCGGCACGTAAGTCCTCAGTATCCAGGACGAGGCCGTAGAAAAACACCTGTGTGATAATCCCGCCATCGACGTGCATCTCGTCATAAGTCTGCCCGTCGACGTCCACTTCAATCATCATCGGTGGAGCGGCCGGCGCCACGGTCGAGCTGGCTACCATGATGTCACGGAACAACTGGTCAGCCTCTTCCGTTTCCTGTGCGGCGATCTTGCCCATGTTCCAGATACTCAAGGTTTGCGAGTCGAGATTCGTGGTGCCGATGTACAGACGACTTCCCTCCGCGTGCCGGGTGGCGATCGCTCGCAGCATATCGCCGTCGATGTACTTGGCGACCGTGCGTTTCAGCGGCGTGGAATCGCCAAACGCCTCCGGGTTGAACAGTATTTGGAACGGGTTGCCGATGTCGATGATGTCCCCCGTGGTGGAGGTGGTGAATACCTCTTTCAGCCTGGCGTCGTAGTCTGCACCGAGAAAGGCAAAGGGCGCGATGAGTGCACCGGTGCTGATTCCGGTGACAAGGCGGAACTCCGGGCGAGTGCCGGTTTCCGTCCATCCGTTCAGCACGCCCGCGCCGAAGGCCCCCCTGGATCCACCCCCTGAGATCGCAAGAAACGCAGCGTGTTCCAGCCCCATACCGCCGTCGCCCAATACCGCTTCTATCGCGTCCTGCTGAAATTCCGGGGAATATTTTCCGGCGATGGCGCGAATGTCTTTCGTGCGCAACGGCAAGGCATCATCCATCGAATTCAGCGGTACCGGGTTCCGTTCCAGGCTGCCGCAACCGCCGAGAACCAGGGACAAAAACGCGAGCAATCCGGAAGCTCTGAAAAATCCCCTCATGTCACCTCCTTTCCAGTCTGCGGAACCCGGGAGTTCTGCCCACAGTTCAGAGTGCTAGAACAGGTTGTTCATGGCGAAACCGATCCCGATACGGCTGGATTTAACGTCGTAATCGATCAGGCTCTCACCATAGCCGTAGAAGTACTGTATGTACCAATTGAAGCGCTCGTTCAGCGGGAACGTCCAGTCCAGTTGCAGGGCGCCCTTGTTACCCCCGTCGAAGCGCAGGTTGTTGCGAATTAGCGCGGCGAATTCATGGTTGCCCCAGTGGTAAGCCATCATCAGGTCGCCATGGCCGTAGAACTTCTCCATGTTGGGATTATCGTCGTCACTCTCGCTTTCTTCGATACGGTGCCACACGCGCAGGCGGGCAGCGAAGTTCTGTTTTTCAAAAGTGGCGCCGGCAATAATGCGGTTCCAACTGCGGGACAGCAGTTCGCCGCGGCCGTTGGACTGGTGGTTGAAACCGAAGGTGATGCCGGTGTTGGTCAAACCGGCGATCTGCCAGTGGTTGTCCCAGGCCATGACAATTTCGGGTTCGTAGTTGGTTTCACGAAACGGCGCGGATTCATCATCGTTGTACACCTGCCACCAGTTTTGCTGTGTGTAACCCGCCCACAGATCGCCGTTGCCGATTAGGTTTTCCAGCATGCGTACCTTGAAACTTATCTGGAACTTGGCTTCAATATCATCCATCTCCACACCCGGGAATGCATCGGTGAACGGCTCCTCGTTGATCTTACTGTTGTAGGTGACCGGCAGAATATAGTTACGGTAGTGGGGGATCAGCGCAAAGGGACTGTTCATTATCGCCTCCTCCCGCGCGATTCTATCGGAGAACGGCGTGGATGATTCCACAACCACGTCGGCGGCTGCCATCGACTCCGCGTCCGCAGCGATCGCCTGGTCCTGCAGGATTTCGTCGACAATACCGGCAGCCTGATCGTAGCAAGCCAGGCGGGCCGAGGGATTGCCAATGTTCTTACAGTGGGATATATCGGCACTGAGCGCGGGTCCGGCGCATATAGCGGCGAGGAAAGTCATGATCAAGATCGGTGGTGTCAGATAAAGGTTCATCGGTTCACTCCTTGGTTCAGGCCAGCATGATCAGGGTGCCGGCCAGGGTCAGAATTACGTTGGCAAACGCGTAAGCGCCGGTATAGCCCAGCGCTGGCGCATTGCTCTCGGCAGCATCTGTCACCACACTGAGTGCAGCCCCCGAGGTCATGGAGCCGGTAACACCGCCGAGGGCTTCCGCCGGGTTCAGCTTGAGCACCTTGCGACTGAAAAAATAACCGACAAAGACGGGTACCAGGGTGACCACGATGCCGGCGCCAATCAGCTTGATACCGGCGCTTTGCACGATCTCCACGATACCCCCGCCGGCATTGATCCCGACACCCGCCATAAACAGCAACAACCCGAATTCCATGAATACCCAGCGGGCCGCGGAGGGCACCCGCCCGA
>JAPUJX010000179.1 GCA_027295975.1 Gammaproteobacteria bacterium | reverse complement strand
TGCCGTTGAAGGTTCCCGAGTATCTGCTCACCACGGCTGAGGGATCTGCAACCGCGCAAGAGGTTGGCTTCTTTGCGGGGCTGTCGGACCAGTTGGCCGGCTATTTGCGTTTCCGGCGCCTCGAGGGTGGACAGAAGCCGCTGCTGGCACCCGAAGAAGCCGTCTACCTGGAACTCAATCTGCGGTTGATGCTGGAGCGAGCGCAGCTTGCGGCATTACGTCGACAGCAGGTGGTTTATGAACAGAGTCTGGCAACCGCCCGTGACTGGATTGTCGAGTTTCTCGCGGCGGATGAAGATTACGCTCAGCGCATCGTCATGGAGCTTCAAGGGCTTCTCGAGGTGGAGTTGAACCTCACCCTGCCGGATATTTCCGGATCGTTGACGGCGCTGGAAGCGGCACGCAGGGGTCCTGAATGAAGCTGGGGTTGCTGGTGTTGGCGATCGCCATGGTGTTAGGGGGTCTGGTCGGTACCCTGGTCGTGCGTGATCCCGGATATGTGCTGGTTGCGTTTGCTGACTTTGCGGTGGAAACCAGCCTCTGGTTTGCCGTACTCATTTTGCTGGGGCTGTACTTTCTCATTCGTTTCACGGTTTTCGTCAGCACCAGATTTCTGCGGGGCGGGGGTAGCTTCGGGACCTGGAACAGGCGTCGCAAGGTTCGGGGCGCTCGTCAGCAGACCGTGTTGGGATTACTGTTGATGGCAGAAGGCCGGTGGGCGGAAGCGAGAAGGCTGCTGGTTGTGGCGGCCACGGAAGTTCGGTCTCCGCTGATCAATTACCTCAATGCGGCGCGCGCCGCACACGAGTTGAGAGACGTCGAAGGACGCGACGACCTCCTTCGCATGGCTCATGAAACCACCCCCGGCTCGCGGTTTGCCGTGGGCCTGACTCAGGCGCAGTTGCAACTTTCCATAGGCCAGTGGGAACAATGCCTGGCGACACTGCTGCAGTTGCGGTCTGAAGCGCCAAAACACACCCTGGTATTGACGATGTTGGCGAGTTGTTACGAAGAGCTGCTGGACTGGCAGGCCTTGATCGAACTGATCCCGGTGCTCAAAAAAACCAAGGCGCTCGAGCCAGACGAGATTGATCGACTGCAGCTGCATGCATGGACACACCGCCTCGAAACCGAAAAAATCGATCTGGAAGGCGCCTTCGAAGGCGTTCCCAGGGAGCTTCGACGTCGAGGCGCTCTGGTGATGCGGTATGCGCGAATGCTGGATGCCAATGGAAATTCGGCACGGGCCGAAGCGGTGGTGCGCACGGCTCTCGAGCAGACATGGGACGATGAACTCGTCGAGTTGTACGGCCGCATCGTGTCCAGCGATGTGGCGCGACAACTGGTTGTTGCCGAACGCTGGTTGAAGGAACGTCCGAACGACGCCGGATTGCTGCTCTGTCTCGGCCGCATATGTTTGATGAATCGGCAATGGGCAAAGGCGCGCGAGTATCTCGAGGTTAGTCTCAGGCTTTTGCGCACTCCGGAAGTTTACGGCGAACTCGGTCGACTGTGCACGGCATTGGGGGATGTGAGTCGAGGCAGCGAATACCTCAGCCAGGCGTTGATGGAGTTACCCGGCCTTCCGTTGCCGGAGAGGAAGGCAGAAGCACGGGGCGCATGACCCGCTGTTGCCGTCTACCTGCCACCTTTCATCGATGCGAAGAATTCTTCGTTGGTTTTCGTGTCCTTGAGCTTGTCGAGCATGAACTCGATGGCGCCGATATCGTCCATGTCGTGGAGCAATTTACGTAGAATCCACACTCGTGCCAGCTCTGACTCGCCCATCAGCAGTTCCTCGCGCCGAGTAGCGGAACGGCGGATGTTGATCGCGGGATAAACGCATTTTTCGGCGATCTTTCGTTCGAGATGTAACTCCAGATTACCCGTGCCTTTGAATTCCTCGTAAATGACCTCATCCATTTTCGAACCGGTGTCGATCAACGCCGTGGCGATAATGCTGAGGCTGCCCCCTTCTTCGATATTACGCGCGGCGCCGAAGAAACGTTTCGGGCGTTCCAGGGCGTGTGCGTCCACACCCCCGGTAAGCACTTTGCCGGAGGACGGTACGATCGTGTTGTAAGCGCGGGCGAGACGGGTAATGGAGTCGAGCAGAATGACCACATCCTTCTGATGTTCCACCAGACGTTTGGCCTTCTCTATCACCATCTCGGTGACCTGCACATGGCGTGACGGAGGCTCATCGAAGGTACTGGCGACAACTTCGCCACGAACCGAGCGTTTCATGTCCGTAACCTCTTCCGGCCGTTCGTCAATGAGCAGCACGATGAGGACGGTTTCCGGATTGTTGGCCGAAATCGATTGAGCGATGTTCTGCAGAACCAGGGTTTTGCCGGCTTTGGGCGGCGAGACTATCAACCCCCGTTGACCCTTTCCAACGGGGCAGATCAAATCGATGATGCGTGAGGTCAGGTCTTCGGTACTGCCGTTGCCGCGCTCGAGGATCAGGCGTTGGTCCGGGAACAGGGGTGTCAGGTTTTCGAACAGAATCTTGTGTTTCTTGGAATTGGGTTCGCTGAAGTTGATCTGGTCGACCTTGAGCAGCGCAAAATAACGCTCACCGTCTTTCGGCGGCCGGACCTTACCGGCAATGCTGTCGCCCGTACGCAGGTTGAAGCGGCGGATCTGACTCGGCGAAACGTAGATATCGTCGGGTCCGGCGAGATACGAACTGTCTGCCGAGCGCAGGAAACCGAAACCGTCCTGGAGAATTTCCAGTGTCCCGTCGCCGTATATGTCTTCGCCATTTTTGGCCTGTTTGCGCACGATGGCCGCGATGACTTCCTGTTTGCGCGAGCGTGCCAGGTTGTCGAGACCCATTTCCCGAGCCATATCAATGAGGTCACCGACGGGTTTGCGTTTCAAATCTGTTAGGTTCATGGCCTTTAACTTGGTTAGCGGGTGGTGATTTGCAGACGTAGGGGCCGAGAAACTTGGTTGTTGTTACTGGTGGAAGCACCAGGATTCGGCGATTGGGGGGTAGTAGATTACTACCACATGCGCCGTAGGGATGCCCCTAGTCTAGTGAATTGCAGCGCGTCAAACCGGCTGCCTGGTAACTGTGCGGTAAACGATAGCCGGGTGTCAACAGCCGATTACCGGAAATGCGACGCCGCAAACAACACAAAATCAGATGTTGCTGTCGAGAAAAGCAGCGAGTTCCGACTTGGACATAACGCCGATCTTGGTGGCTTCGACCTCACCGTTTTTGAATAACATGAGCGTTGGAATGCTGCGAACCGCGTAGCGGGGCGGGACATCGGTGTTGGCATCGACATCCAGCTTGCAGACCTTGACCCGATCGCCGTATTCGGCGGCAATCTCTTCGAGGACGGGGGCAATCGTTTTGCACGGTCCACACCATTCTGCCCAGTAGTCGACGAGAACCGGCTTGTCCGACTTGAGGACATCGGACTCAAACTCCGTATCCGAGGTGTAAACGATGTTGTCGGTCATCTAACTCTCCAGCTGTCGTTAGCGGAGAGTTTATCATGAGTAAGCCGGTTCCCGTCCATTGTGGATGGAAACTAGTTCTCATCCGGCGGAGGGATTGACATTTTCATCGGGAAAATGGATGGGCCTCTCAGTGTCCTGTTTCACAGATGAGTTTAACGATCTGCTGGTCTTTTTTGTTCCTGACCGAGTTACCCCTCCTTGCGTGGGCCCCAATCCTTCGGATTGGGCGACCACATACTCGTCGTCGCG
>JAPUJX010000178.1 GCA_027295975.1 Gammaproteobacteria bacterium | reverse complement strand
CGGTAATCGAGGCGGAGGGGGCGGCGATCGGGGCCGATATTAGTTACCCCGGTGCAGGACGGTAAATCCCGCCCCAACAGCGTTCGTTTAACTTATTTAGCGTGCCTTTCGGGGTACACTGTCATTGTGTGCGCAGACCGCTTTGGAAGCGTACCAGGAGTAGAGGATTAAAATGGCTAAAAACCAACACACGTTTGCCAAACGACAGCGCGAGATTGAAAAGAGGAGAAAGGCTGAGGAGAAACGAGCCAAACGCCAGAGAAAGAAGGAAGCGCTGAATGCCGACCCGGCGGCAACCGATGAGAACGGAAATCCGATTGAAGGCAATGAAAAAATTGTGGAAGACGGAGCGGCTGTCTAAAGCGGTTCATACATGGTCCGATGGCTGCTGAAAATTCACCATCGGGTCCTGCTGGGCGAACGTTTGAATATCCCACTGTTCCACAACCACCTGACCGTGGATCTTGCCACGACACTATTTGAATTTGGGAGCCCTGCTCACCGAACTGCGTGAGGAGACGCGGGAGGTATCGTTTTCCACAGCCGCTCGGCCTAACTTTCGAGATCGAACACATGCACTTCATCGCCGAAGCGTATTTTCCTTTTGTTCAATGTAGGAAAGTTCGACGCTTCGGCGTAAAGACACTCCCCGCCCATGAGATAAACCAGTTCCGTATCACCTGTGTTTCGAAGATGATGAGCGACGGATGGGGTTGGGAATCCCAGAAAATCACCCGCGCTGACGGCAACTTGTTTTCCGTTGATCTCGGCGGTGCCTGATCCCGAAAGAATGTATACCCATTCTTCCTCGCGTTCGTGGGTGTGTGGCACAAAAGACTCCTTTGCAGGAGGAATCGCTACATGAACCACGATGGACCGCTCCATACCAAGAGAACGAGACAACTGTGTGCTACGAAATAACGACTTGTCGTTCCACGGGTGTGAACCCTCGGTTTTTCCGGCTTCAATCTCAGACGCGGTTAACAGGTGTTGGGGATTACTCATGATCGGCTCCATGTATCGTATTGATTCCTCCGGGCACTTCGCTTAAGGAATCAACACCGTCGAACCGGTGGTGGCTCGCGCCTCTAAGTCGCGATGCGCCTGCACAAGTTCGCTCAACGGATAACGTTGGTTGATGTGAATGTTGACGGCGCCGTTTCGGATCACGTTGAACAGCTTATCGGCCATCATCTGCAGATCGTCCGCACTCGCACTATAGTGGGCGAGGGAAGGTCTGGTGAAATAAAGCGAGCCGCGATTCTGCAACTCGTGAGGTTCAACCGCGGGCGCGTTACCGGAGGCGTTACCAAAGCTGACGAACATTCCCAGCGGAGCAAGGGAATCGAGGCTCGCTTTGAAAGTGTCTTTCCCTACGGAATCGTACACCACGTTTACGCCTCGACCGTCAGTCAACTCGAGAACGCGGGTAGCCACATCTTCGCTGCGATACGCGATGGTATGGGCTGCGCCGTTAGCTTCGGCCAGCGCCGCTTTCGTTTCATTGCCCACAGTTCCGATAACAGTTGCCCCGAGGTGATGTGCCCACTGGCATAAAATCAGTCCCGTTCCACCGGCGGCCGCGTGCACGAGAATGGTGTCGTCCGCGGAGACCGGATAGGTACGGGTCAGCAGATAACATGCGGTCAGGCCCTTCAGCAGGCAGGCTGCAACCACCTCGTCGATGATGTCGTCCGGGATTTTGACGAGCCGACTCGCGGGTATCACATTTGTTTGTCCGTACGCGCCCAGGCCTCCCGCGTAAGCGACACGATCTCCAACGGAAATACCGGCGACTTCGTCTCCGATGGCCTCCACCACCCCGGCGGCTTCTACGCCGAGTCGGGTAGGCAACGGTAAGGTGTATAACCCGCTACGGTGATAGGTGTCGATGTAGTTGAGTCCGATCGCCGTATGTTTGATGAGAACCATCTGACCGCTGGGTGGTTCCTGGTCCACCTGCTCCCATAACATCACCTCGGGCGCGCCAGCCTCGTGCATTCGGTAAACGCCAACCATGTTGATTCCCCGTGAACGCTCAGTCGGGTTAGTTTCATCGAAGGCCTTCCCGGGCGCAAATACAAATAGTGTTCGGTCGTGCCGATTTACTACTCCGGGCTAGCCTACCGTCTGTCGAACCAACGGGATGACCTGGGTTGCAAAACGTTCCACCGACGCCAGCGCTTCGGTGTGATCGATATCTCCCCAGCAGAAAGCCCCGATCATGTAACGAATACCCGAAGCCTCCATTTCCCGGCTCAACTGCTCCGCCACTTCCTCGGGCGTACCCGCTGCGATGATTCCGAGTTCGAGAGCTTTCACACCGTCACCGTCGACGGTGGGATTGTTTGGCGCGGAAGTGCCGAGGCGCTTGAAATGCGTCCACAGGTTGTCGTGATACCTCGACCAGGATGCCACCGCGCGTTTTCGCGCCCGCTTGCCGTCAGCGTCGATATATACGTGACGCTGAAAACCAATTGTGGGAGATGAGTTGCCGTTCAGGCAGCGCTGGGGTTCGGGCGGTGCGTTGATGAGTTCCCGAAACTTGTCGGCGAGCAGAACCACGACGCCAAGTGGACCCGCGACGATGGTGTTCATGTTCCGCTCACCCGCATAAACGGCATTACCCGCATACCACAACGGCGGATAGGGTTGCTGGATGGGGCGATAGGGAATCGGCGCGCCCTCGTATTCACGGCCCTCCATGATGAGGACAACGTCGTCGAGCTGTTTCTCGAAACGCTCGCGAGCCGTTTCCGGATCGGAACCGAACAAGCGGTGTTCGGGCGGACTGATACCCTTGCCAACACCAACATCCAGGCGCCCGCCCGTCAGTCCATCCAGCATGATCAGCTCTTCGGCAAGCCGCAGAGGATGATAAAAAGGTACGATGTGTACGAGCGACGCCAGTCGAATATGGCTGGTATGTTGTGCACCGGCGGCGAGGAATAACCCGGGCGAGGGTGTAGCATCGAGTCGGTTCAGATGGTGTTCGGTGGTGTGGTATCGCACAAATCCGGCTGCTTCGACTTGCCTCAACATCTCAAGGCGCTCACGAAACAACTCATCGAGAGTAACGCCGGGACGCAGCTCCGTGTGATCCATGAAACCAAACTCGATGGGTAACCCCGATGGGCTGGTACTCACCGTGCGCCACCGCGTACATGACCGTGCCCGACGGCACGGCTTTCTCCCGGGTCGGTAAACAGATCGCCGCCCAGCCGGTTTCGCCACCCGTCCCCGTTGCCGACCGATTCCGCAGGAACATGGATGCCGATTACCTGGTCTGCTTTCAGGTTGTCGGTGAGGATGCGCTCGCCCGCTTCGTTGCCGATGAACCAGTAGGGTGAAAATGCGACATGGGTATGTCGAGCATCCCAGTGTAGTTGTAAGGCCGCAAACAACACGTTGTCGATTTCGGAGTCGCCCAGATGCATGACGGTGGACAAGCCGTCCAACGTCACCCGGAACACCAGGTTGCTGACAGCCGCCATGCGGGCACCTCCGACATGAGGTATGGCAAATACGTCTATAAGGAGGTTCTCTATTTGCACCACCTCGGGCGTGTCGCCGGGTTGCAGTTCAAAAGGCACGATGCGCTTCAGAACGGGATCGTCGGAATTTGTAGCGGCAGCAAGCGAATCTGCAACCTGCCAGGACCCAAAGAGTCGCACATCGGGGTGGAGACGCAGATAGGCCAACGTGGGTGCTGCCGTGAAATGATCACCATGCGCGTGGGACACGAATATCGCATCGATACCGTCGAACGGTGGTTTGTCGTTCATGAGTTTCTCTCGGTCGCTCTCCGAGACGAGCACGTAACTGCCGTAGCTATCGGCGTAGAATGCGTCGAAGAGCACCTTCACATCGCCAAGTGTCACGAGCACACCTTCGTTACCCAGGTAGCGTGCGGCGCCAGCCGTTTCGTGACCCCATACCCGTTCGCCGGAGCCGAGTACCAAGGCAACCATAATCCAAGCCATTCGGGTCAACACAATCTCCAACCATATTTCAAACACCGATTGCAGCCTTTTTTCCCCGTTCGGTCAAACGGAACTGTGTAGACTCCAGATTCGGTTTCCGGGGATATCTACATGGGTCAACTGACATCTACGTTTCTTCGCGGTCTCGGTGTTGTGCTTCCGCTGGTGCTCACCACCTGGATCCTGGTTTGGTTTGTAACCGGCACGGAGAGCCTGCTGCGACCCATGTTCATGTTCATCATTCCGGAGGAATATTACCTGCCGGGACTCGGCCTGGTCCTCGGCATTTTGGTTGTTTACGCCGCGGGCGTACTCGTGCAGCTATTTGTCATCAAGCGCCTCTGGGAAGCCCTGGAACGATTGTTGGAACGTATTCCGCTGGTCAAAACCGTTTATACGGCGTTAAACGATTTTTTCGACTTCTTCTCGCGCGATCGCTCGGATGATGTTGCCACGGTTGTCAGCGTGGACGTGGGAGGCGGGGCGCTGCTGATCGGTTTCGTCACCGACAACACCCCTCGAACGATGAACGTTTCGGGTTCAAGCGAGGATCGAGTTGCCGTCTACCTGCCGATGAGTTACCAGATTGGCGGTTATACCCTGCTCGTAACGCGAGACAAGGTTACCGAACTCGATCTCGGGGTGGAGGAGGCGATGCGTATGGTGCTGACGGCTGGCATTGGTGGACGGGATTAGCCAGCGACTCGGAGACTGAAAATCCGCGTGTCGGCACGGCGCGACGCTCGCGATCTATTCTACCGGTTCATACAACACGTGATGTTATGCAACTTCCGCTACGTTCTCATCGTCCTAACAAGTTGATAGTATGGAACATTCCGGAATGCAGGTAGGAAAATGTTGATTAACTACAGCAGACACGTCGTACAGCCGTTTATACCGCATTTGTTGTCGAATTGACGTTAGGCGTACGAACGAGATCTCGCGTGGAATTCGAGTGGGACAGTC
>JAPUJX010000177.1 GCA_027295975.1 Gammaproteobacteria bacterium | reverse complement strand
GAGAGCCGCAGCACGCTGGGTATCATCATGTTCTCGGGCGTCGCGGTGGCAGCAGCGTTCACATTGTTCGTGGTACCGGTGTTCTACAAGCTGTTTGCGCGAGGTAGCAGCACGCCCGATGCCGTCGGCAAGAGACTCGAGGCGCTGCGGGCAAAAAGCTGACGAACGGCAGCGGCTGACGGCTTGGTTGTGTAGTCGTTGTGAATTTCTAACACCTTAATCGCGATGCCGATCCGCACCACCACGGTTGCCCGTTGCACGGCTGCAACTGTGCTAGGCTGACGCGGACAAACGGGCTGGGCTAAAGGAGAGTTCCAATGCGGCGTCACTGGCTGATCATTCCTCTCACGCTCGGGCTAATTTCTGTTGGGCCGGTCGCCTATGCCCAGGGGGAGCCGGAATGGCGCAGCTGGCCGATGGGCGAGCGCTTTGGACTCAACGTCGGATCCTTTTTTGCCAATCTGGAAACGACGGTTCGCCTCGATGGGACAGGCGGGATCCTCGGTACCGAAATCAGTTTCGAGCAGGATCTCGGCCTGGACGATACGAAGACCCGGATCATGGCCGGAGGCTACTGGCGTTTTTTCAAAAAACACCGGCTGGACTTTAGTTATTTCAATCTCGATCGCAGCGGCGACAGCACGTCGACCGTCAACATCAGATTCGGCGATGAAATCTTCCAGGCCGACCTGCCACTCCACGTATTTTTGGACATTGAAGTCTTCAACCTCGGTTACTCGTATTCAATATTGTTCGATGAAAAGAAGGAACTCGCCGTCGGTTTTGCGCTGAGCTTCCAGGATCTCACGGCCGGTCTCCAGGGCACTGGGGTGCTGGCCGGTCTGGACGTTTCCGAGTCGTCGAGTGTGCTCGCGCCGCTGCCGACCTTCACCGGCCGGTTTGCCTACGCGATCACACCGAAATGGATTGTCGATACCAACATTGGCTATTTCACGATTGAGGTAGATTCGGGCGGCGACGAGTTGTCAGGCGACATAATCGCAGGAAATGCAGGTGTCAGGTGGCAGCTTTTGAAGCACTTCCATCTCGGACTGTTGTACCAGTTCTTCGTCGTCAACGTGAACACGAAGGGCGAAACGAAACAACTTGCCGTCGATTACGATTATTTTGGGCCGGTTCTTTTCGCGGGCTGGTCGTTCTAAATCAGGACGCCGAAACCACTTTGCGTTCGCTGGTACGTCGAGCGGGTCTATTTGATATACAGAAGCAGGGCGATGCCTCTATCTTCCCCGGTACATGAATGTCCGGTCGCTCTCGGACATCCCTGTCCTCCGCGACATTTGCACATCCTGTGCGGCACTTTGGGCTGAAAGCGGGCACTGGCCACTCTAGTTCTTAGAAAACCAATCGAGCCCGGAGTCCGAAGACCCAACTGTGGTTTGCTATAGGATTGCGTGCCGGGTTGCTGATGTACTGAATGTCCGGCGTCAGCTGAAAGTTTTGCAAGATCTGCAAGCGGGTAAACAACTCGATGGCAAACTGATCATCGAGGCCCGGGCCAAAAGTGGTTTCATTCGGTTCGCCCCAGTTGAGCCCCAATCCGAGCAGACTGATATCGTCCCTAAAATGGTATCCGACCCCGGCGCTAAGTGTTTTCTCCAAAAGTGTGCCGCCGTCCTCAGCATAGCCCGCTCGTAAAAAGGGCATCCATTTAACGCCAAAGGAACGCGCAAAAGAAAAATTGACGCCCCAGCCACTTGGCACACCGGCAATTTCGCGTTTATCCGCATGCCAGAAAGTGATATGCGTGTTGTCGAGATAGAAGCGCTCGGGGGAGGTCACCCAGCCCATCTCGATGGTTTTGAAATACTCACGGTCGTTGAAGAAGGTGTCAAATCCGTCAAACGGATCCGTGGAGTCTGCGTTACTGTCAGCAAAACCGCCGATAATGTAAAGGTTATCGGTGATCATGGCATTGACATACACTCCAAGTGTAGCGTCATCAGGCACCGGTATAGAGGCACCCCCTGTGGCTAACGCGAAATTGAAAAAGCCAGTCCACGGGGACGCAAGGGCATAGAGGTCAACCCAGTCCGTTGTATCGATCATACCCGCGATGATTTCGACGCGACCATGATTCAGATTCTGCTTCCAATAGAGGTTGGTTAGACGGGTCCCGATGTCGCTGAGAGTGGGCAAGAAAAGGCCTACATAACCAATTTGAGATGCCGTGCCCTGGGGTGGGATGTCGGTGTATTTGTGCCGGTGTTCAATCTTCCATACAAAGGTACCCGTGTTACCCGATTCGCGCCCGATGAGATTCCACGTGCCGAAGAAGCGAACTGCACCGCCCGCAAAGAAGTCCTCTGTGCCGAGAGTATTGCTAGCAGTAAGGCCAGCGGCGGTGTAATCCACCGAGGAATCGAGGCCACGTTTATCGCGCAGACCCTTTTTCCAGTCGGACAAGGTTTGCGGCACGGTAACGCCGGTTAACGATTCTGAAAGTCTTTCATCGTCTGCCAACTGACCCGGAACCGAGTTGGGGCCGCCGAACTGTTGGGAAGTTGAGGATCCATCGTCTTCAGGAGTTTGTGCCTCCTGAGCCATTCCCGGCTGACTCGCCATCAGCAGCAACGCTGCCAACAGAAAACAGCCTGAATGTTTCGACTTCAAGTTCATCTTCTGCCATTGCACAACATGATTAATTCAAACCCCCCAAAAAATGGCCCTAGCGGGCCATTCTCGGGAAGCGTTTCCTTTTCGGTTACCGGTTACAGCCATCCGGTATAGGGCTTATGCATAGCCCCTGCGTGCATGAGTTTCGTCAGAGTCACGAAATCATACATGGGAAGGCGAACCGCCTCCTGGATCGCATGTGCATGCGGTGGAAACTCCGTGCATTCGAGTACGATAGCTCCAACATCCGGATGCTCCTCGACGCACTGCTTGGCGAGGTCAACCAGCTCCTTTTCCAGGCCTTTAGGACTGAATGTTCCCGTTTCGCCTGTGACGTTATTCATCTCTTTACCGTCTTCGTTTCCATAGATCACGACCCGACTCATGTCGTCCTCGTGTACGCCGCTGTTCTTGAGCGCAGGTGAGGCTTTCAACAATTCCCCATTAGCAGTCAAAACCCCAA
>JAPUJX010000176.1 GCA_027295975.1 Gammaproteobacteria bacterium | reverse complement strand
GTTTGGTATGACGGCAGCGTGAACACCGTCATCACCATACCCCTGATTCCGGGAGCGACGACGAACTGGTCGGTGGAATTCGCGAGGTGTTCGACGAAGCCGCGGTAGAACTCCGTTTTTCCGTGTTTGTGCAAGCCTATCGAAGCGTACAGTTCAGAACGTTTTTTGTTGGGTAACAGGGATTGCAGAAAATCGACCATCGCGTGGGGATAGTCGGTGAAAACCATGAAATACGATCGTGAGAAGCTGAACATCACCGACAATTCATCTTCGTCGCATATGAGCGTGTCTACATAGAGTTGCCGTGAATCGTCGAGCAACAGCGGCAGGGCCACCGGCCAGATGGAATTTTCATAACTGAGCTTGCCGATTATGTACGCGCACTTGTTGCGAAAAAATAACGAATTCAGAATCTGCACCTCCAGCCCCTGTGCACTTTCGATCTCCGTGCGTTCTTCAGCGAGCGAGCGCAGGATGTTGCCGATATCCTGCTCCAGATTTCGCCAGGGTACGTTGAAGCTGAAGTCGTGAAAGACGTTCCGCATCATCTGCACCACATCGTTGTCGGGTCGGTAGGTGGTAAAGATAGGGTCGTGGGGCTGCACCGGTGGGGCCGGGTGTGAGCTGGTGACGAACATCTCCAGATCGGTGACATCCCGATCGCTGGTGATATGACGGTGTACGGAGTTATAGAAAGTTTCGAAGAGCTCGGCGTTGTAATGATTTTTGATCAGTTGCAGGTAGGCGGCCCGTATCCCGGACCAGAGAGCCGCGCTGATCTGCCCCTCGGCCCGCACCTCGTCAAGCCGGGACACGACGTCCAGCAGATGTTCACCGTAAATCGCCAGGCGTTGGGTACCGGCTTCCTGGGCGCCCTGCCAGTCCATATTCTCGAACCGCGATTGCGCGGCGAGGGTAATTTCCTGAAAGTTCCGGCGGTAGGATTTGAATCCGGCATAAACGATCCCGGCGATTTTCCGGGTGAGGTCATCGGGCATCTATCAAGCCGATCGCGAGGATTTCCGAGCTTTGCTCACGCGTTTGCGTTTGGGAGCACGCACCGGCTGCGGCGTCTGTGCGAGGCTCAAGAACCTGTTTGCCAGTTCCGGTCCTGCGCCGGCGTCTTCGTGTTTGAAGAAAGCGAGGGTTTTCGACGCATCGGTGGCGCGTGCTTGTTTGATCCACCGGGCCAATTGTTGCGAGGTATATCCGGGCTTGCGCAGGCGCAGGTAAAGCCAGTCGGTGGTGGCGATCTCCGTGGGGCTGGGTAAGTTACCGTCTTCCGAAACGCCAACGGCAACGGCATGTTTGCGCAGCACATCAAACGTTTCTTCGTCGAACCAGGAATCGTGACGAAACTCGATGGCGGCGGGAAGGGCCCGGGGCCAGACTGCGAGAAATGCCTGCAGGCGGTTGATGTCTTTGCGCAGGAAAGGCGGGAGTTGGAACAATACCGCGCCGAGCTTGTCCTCCAGCACCGCAACTCTCGTTGCCAGGTAGTTGATGGACTCTTCGGCGTCCTTCAAACGCGCATGATGGGTGATTCGCCGGGATGCCTTGATCACGAAGCGGAAGTGGGGAGGTACACTCTCCGCCCAGTTCAGGAGCACCTGGGTGCGGGGCATGCGGTAGAAGGTATTGTTGATCTCGACGGCAGGCAGTTGGCTGGCGTAAAAGCTGAGCATCTCATCGTTCTTGATGTTTTCCGGGTAGAAGGGTCCCTTCCACTGTTTGTAGCTGTAACCGCTCGTGCCTGCCAACCACATCATTGCAAACATCCTCCGACAAAAACGCCCACCAGAAGGTGGGCGAAACACCTTAGACCAGCCCTTGGGGCAACTCAAGCGGGTGTTTGTTACCAATGAATTGACGGTAAATGGACACTACCTCGAGGTTTCGGTCCGGTAGAGGTCGGTTTCCCATGCGAAACCAGAATGATTAGAGAGCAGACGTTCGCTGAACCGCCATAACTCCTGCTGGGCCTTGTGATCCCGGGCGAGGGCTGAAGGAACGGCCTCCCTGGTGTTCGCACCGAAGTATTTGCCGGAAACCCCTTTGAGCTCTTCGGAAAGAGCCAGGTGAATCGAGGTTTGCGACCCTCGCTCGGCGTTCCACATGACCCGCCGCACGAGTTTCCCCGCGAACCGCAGCAGCGGGGTGTTTTCCGGGAGGAGGTTGGAAGCAACAATGCCGGGATGCAGGCAATTTGCGGTGACCGACGTACCCGCAAGGAGACTTGCCAGGCTGAAGGTACTCATGACGTTGGCGAGCTTTGAACGGGCGTACGCCAACATCCCGCCGTAACGATTGCCGCCGGTAAGATCCTCGAGGGGCAAGTTCCTCACCATTTTGTGAATGTTGGATGTTACGTTCACGATTCGTCCATCGTTGCTTTGTTTCAGGGTTCCCATGAGCAGGCGGGTCAGCAGGTAAGGACCCAGGTAGTTGGTGGCGAAGGTGAGTTCGATACCCTCGGTGGAGAGTTCCCGATTGCCGGTCATCATTCCAGCGTTGTTGATCAGCAGGTCGAGACGATCGTGGGTTTCGAGAAATGTTTGTGCGCAGAGCCATACGCTGTCGAGGGATGAGAGGTCGCACGAAATGATGCTGACGTTGTTGTTGCCCGTGGTCTTTTTGAGCCGATCCCCGACGAGGCTGGCCTGGGGAAGGTTGCGGGTGGCCATGACGACGTTCAGCCCCGCTTCGGCGAGGGAGCGTGCGGTGGCAAGTCCGATACCGTTGGTGGTACCCGTAATCAGACAGGTTTTCACTCGCCTTCGCCGCGTTTCCGATGTCGCCAGCGTGCTTCGTGAGTCTCGGTGATGCGATCGCTGAAACGGGCGATGACGATGGTAACCAGGCAGGTGCCGCACAATGTGGCCACTGCCGGGTAGGCGAGGCTCACTACCCAGTCCTCGCTGTTGAGGTCGGTATGAGCGAGCGCCAGAAATGATGCGACGAGGCAGACTGCGGCCGCGTTTTTGATCATTATCCAGGCTCCAATAGTCGCTGCAATTGGCAGCAGAAGTCGATCCACCAGCGCTTCGCTTTCGAAATCGTAGAGCAACAGACACCCCAACAGGATTGCGACTCCGACGAGACGAAGTTTCATGTCAGGATAGCCAATGCGCCTCCGTCGACGCGAATGTTTTGACCGTGGATGCCGTTTGCGAGCGGGCTTGCCAGGAAGGCGATCAGATCCGCAACCTCCTCACGCGTCACGATACGCCCGAGTGGGATATCCTCGGCAACGTGGGGCTCGATCTCTTCCCAGGTTTCACCCCATCCCTTTTTACGTCCGCGAGTCAGGTAAGCGGCCCGTACTTCGGGGGTTAGAATCAACCCCGGCGAGACCAGATTTACCCCGATGCCGGTGCCCGCGGCTTCCTTCGCAAGGCTCACCGTCATGGTCGCGAGTGCGCCTTTAGCGGCATAATAATGGGGCATGCGGTTGTTGGGTCGCGTGGAGCCGACGGTGCCGAGGTTGATGATCCGACCCCAACCGAGAGTGCGCATTTGCGGCAACAGCAGACGGATGAGACGTTGTGCCGAGAGTACGTTTTTCTGATAGCTTCCCAGCCAGTCGTCGCTGGTTGACTCCTCCCAACTTCCCCCATCGGCGCTACCATAGTTGTTGACCAGCACATCGACCTGTCGCGGGCACGCGTCGATCAGCGACTCCGCTCCGGCATCCGTGGTGATCTCGCCGGTAACCGGTTCGCCGGTACCAATCTCGTCAACCGCCGCTTCGGCCTGGCCGGCTTCCAGTCCATGCACCAGGACACGGGCGCCTTCTTCCGCCAGACGTTTGGCTATGATCAGACCGGTACCGCGGTAACTGCCGCTGACCAGTGCCGTCTTGCCTCCAAGCCTGAGGTTCACGCTCGTCCCCGGAAAATTGGCGAAACTATAACATCTACAATACCAACACTTCGGGCCAGTCGGTGTCTGCGGATGGTGAACTCGTGAATAACCCGGGCTAGGGAACCTCTGATCAATGGATGGTTGGATTTTCGCCGTTTTTCTGCTGAGCGTGCTCCTTGGCAGCTACGTGCAGGCGGTTACCGGGTTTGCCATGGGTATGATCGTTATTGCGGTCATGTTCGGCGCACATCTGGTGGATGTGCCGCTCATCACCGCGGTGGCGAGCCTGCTA